>JAFNZX010000257.1 GCA_017382615.1 Clostridia bacterium
CGCTTGTCCTCTGCCTCCAGCATATCAAGCGATGCCTGCGCGGTGCACTGACGGATCTCGTTCAGGATATACGTCAAAGCAATCCTGCGCTCCTCGGACAGTTGATTTTGCTCAGCATAGCGGTTTACCAAAGTTGAAACAGTGTCCAACCTGTTCATAAAAATGTCGGTCAGATCCTTACCCTTAAGCTTTTTGGGTAGTTTCCCCTTTTTGCTGTACTTTTCCAGCTCCTTAGCAACGAACAGCTTCAGATCATCAATTGTACGCTGATCCAAGCTTTCCAGTGCCTTTTTGGTTTTGAGATCGATCCTTCCGCTTTTGATTGCCTCGAACAAAAAATCCTTGCCTATATCAAGTACTTCGCAAAACGCCTCACAGCCGATGCCACTTAAAAAGTCCACGGCTATGCCGGTTAATTTCGATACAAGATCTGCCGTGTTAATCGCTTTTCCCACAAAATCGTTCATTTTCCCCTCCGGAGCCAATACTTGTTTCAATTATACCGCACACATCAACAAAAGTCAACCGAAAACACGCCTTTTTTTCGCGAATTTGAACAAATTTTGCGCAACTCAAGTCCATAAGCTTGGGCAAAAAAATCACACGAAAAGCCCGCATCGTATACGGACAATCCGTGTGATTTTATGTAAATATATAGGCGCGATCGCCTGCATTACGTCATCTGATCTTAGCCAACAGATCCTTTGCGGATTGAGAGCCCTGATCGGCAGCGAGCTGCAAAAGTCTGATTGCTTCGGCATGATTCTTTTGCACACCCTTGCCGTACTCATAGCAATATCCCAAATTGTATTGTGCAGACTTATAGCCTTGATCTGCGGCAAGCTTGTAGAGTCTGACGGCTTCGTAGGCGTTTTGCTCCACACCGTGACCGTAATAATAGCAGTCGCCCAGATTGTTCTGCGCACGTGCATATGATTCGGCAGCCGCAGCTCTATACCATTTCACAGCCTCCGTATAGCTTTGGGTTACACCCGTTCCCTCTTCATAACAATATCCAAGGTTGCATCGAGCCGCATTATTCCCCTGCTCTGCCGATTTGCGATACCATTTTGTCGCCTCCGTCATGCTCTTACCAACGCCTAAGCCATTCTCATACAGATAGCCCAAGCCGCACTGTGCGTCGGCATTTCCCTGGTCTGCCGCAAGCTTGTACAGCCTTGCCGCCTCCTGATTATTTTGGGCGACGCCGCGACCGTTGCGGTAGCAATAACCCAAATTGTATTGTGCCAAGGCGTTACCGCTATCTGCAGCCGGTCGATAAAGTTTGACAGCCTCTGCGTAGCTTTGGCTGACACCTTCACCATAATAATAGCAATCACCCAATTTGTTTTGTGCTCCCGCGTGTCCTTGATCAGCAGCAAGGCGGAACCACTTGACCGCCTCGGGATGATTTTTGCTTACGCCCTTACCATATCGATAGCAATATCCCATATTATACTGGGCATCTGCATACCCTTGGTCTGCTGCAAGCTTATACCATTTCATTGCCTCGGGATAGCTTTGGTTGACTCCGTTACCGAAATAATAGCAATCCCCTATCAGATTTTGTGCACGCGGATGCTTTTGATCCGCAGCCTTTCGATACCACTTGATTGCCTCAGTATGGCTCTTGGTTACGCCTCTGCCGTTTGCATAGCTGAGTCCCAGATTGGTTTGTGCGATCTTATCGCCTTGCTCTGCGGAAAGACGATACAGTCTGATTGCCTCGGACAAATTTTTGCCCACTCCAATGCCGTTTTCATACATATATCCCAAACCGCACTGTGCGTCTGCATCTCCATTCTCGGCAGCGAGCTTGTACCATTTTGCCGCCTCTTTATCGCTCTTGGTAACACCGTATCCGTTGCGATAGCAATATCCTAAGCTATATTGTGCGGCTGCATGTCCCTGCTCCGCTGCAAGCTTGTAACATCTGATCGCGTCGCTATACTTCTTTTCGTAGAAATAGGATTCGCCCTCATCGTACCATTCTGCTGCCCTTGCAGCTCCGGTTGCGGGCGGATCTGCCGGCGGCTCATCCATAGGATTCTGCTGTTGTGCGGGCTGCTGTTGCGCACCTTGCAGCTTTTTCTGCAACTGTGCAAACAGATCTGCAGAAGCTTGCCAACCGCCCAAGGTCTGGGCATCAGTTTGCGGTGCGGGTGCAGGCTGGGGAGCAGGCTGGGGCGCGGGAGTATCTGTTTGCTGCGTTTGAGAAGCAGCCTGAAGCTTCTTTCTCAGCTGTGCAAACAAGTCGTCCGCAGCACCACTTTGCGCATCCGTTGTGGCGGATGCGGGAGCTTGTACCGCAGGTGCTGCAGGTGTCGGTGCTTGCGCTGCAGGCTTGGATTCCGCAGGCTTGGGGGCTGCAGGCTTGGGCGTTTGAGGCGGTTGTACTGCCGGAGCAGTTGTCACTGCCGCTTCTGCCGCGGGAGCATTCTTGCTCTCCATATACAACTGATACTCCGGGTTATCCTCCGGCTTCAAGCCGTCATCCTTAAGACATCTGTTTGCAAGGTTGATTTCTTGCTGTGTAATCTTTTTAAGATCCGTAAAATTCTTGGACTTAATACGCAAAGCCAGCCATCTCAGCTCGCCGTTGCTGGGTGTTGCCTTAAGCAGCGGGCGAAGACGTTCCTCGGCTTCCGACGTATCGTCGGGATCCAGGTCCAGCAGCACGCGGACGTCGCGGATCTGTCGGTTTTGTGATGCTCCCTGAACGGGCGCCGGTGCCGCAGCAGGCTTATCCAGCAGCGCCTCAAGTGCACCGTCTATATCCGTATAAACGGTTATGCGTTGCTCGTCCCATTCGCGTGGGCGAATGTACGACCATTCGTCCTCCGAGGGAATCAACGCAACCAGCGAATCTCTGCCGCGCACGCCTATGTGCTTAAGATACAGCCATCTGCGCCATTCGCACTGCACCCATACGCTTTCAAGGTACTCGCGACGGGTGCCAATGACCAAAATTTTCTTGCTGCGCAGCATTGCAGACCAGATTTGCTCATCGTATGCAATCCCCTGCGCCTGCGTAATCTGGCTGCAGAATACACGCAAGCCGCGACTTGTCAGCTCACGGTAAATTCTTTGGGCATACTGCTCAAAGTCCATGGTCTTCATACCAACGTCCACAACCTGATTGTTCTCGGTTGCAAGACCAATCTTTACGCAAATAAAAACGTCATATTCGGACTTTTTGCTCAGATCGTTCTTAACCGTTGCAATCGCCTTGTCAATCTCCCTTTGCCTTGCCTCGTACACCGTTCTTTGCTCGGGACGTTTCTTAAGCAATTCCATAATCTTTTTGTAATAGGGGTGATCGCAAAAACGACTCTTGGACGCCTGGTCCATGGGATAGCAGAACGTGGGCTTGGATACGCTTTCGTTATAGCCTCTGAGATAAACGATACCGAATTCCGCCTGCAAATAACACCACAAAGCATCCACGGAATCGGGATAATCCTTCAGAATAGAGCGGCAGGTATTCATAGCATCGGAAAATTCGTAATTGCTGATGCGATCCTGCGCGATGCTCAATCGGCTTTTTAATTCATTGTTGCGCGTGGAGCTTTCAATTCTGCCGTTGATCATTTCCACGGCATTGAGTGTCTGCATACCCAGCTCGTACAATTCACCAAGACGCGTATTCACCTGCACAAGCTCGCCCTTGAATGCTTGCTTCATTTCCTTGAGCATGTCGGGCTGCGCATTTTTCTCATATTGGACGGTCATGCCGCAGTTTTTGCATCTTGCTACGTTATTGTGATCATCATACATCAAGTTGGGGCTGGCGCAGTACGTACAATTGGTCGGGCGGCAAAAGAGTGCCCCTGCAAGCTGAGGTGCAAAATCCTCATGATAATCCTCAAACGTGTTACGCACAATCTGCGAGATGACCAGCACAAGACGCTTGTCCTCGTTTTCCAGCATATCCAGCGACGCCTGCGCGGTGCACTGACGAATCTCGTTGAGTATGTATTTGAGTGCGATCTTACGCTCCTCGGACAGCTTATTCTGCTCAGCATACCGATTCACCAAGGATGAAACGGTTTCCAATCTGTTCATGAAAAGGTCGGTCAGATCCTTACCCTTAAGCTTTTTGGGCATTTTTCCCTTCTTACCGTACTTTTCCAGCTCCTTGCTCACGAACAGCTTCAGGTCATCAATTGTACGCTGGTCTAAGTTTTCCAGTGCTTTTTTGGTTTTAAGATCAATCTTTCCGCTCTTAATAGCCTCAAACAAGAAATCCTTACCAACGTCCAACACCTCGCAGAAGGCTTCACAGCCAATACCCATCATAAAATCAAAGGCTACGCCGGACAATTTTGCAGCCAATTCTGCCGCGCCCAATGCAACATTAGCAACCGTACCCTTAATATCGTTCATTATCGCCCCTCCAATGGTTATACTTATATCTATTATACTGCTCACGAGAAAAATTGTCAAGCACAATTCCCCTTTTTTCAGATAAGAATGCGTGTATAAAACAACAAAAGACATATCCGACGCGCTGCGCAAGCAACACACGGATATGCCCGTTTGCATTATGTACAAGGTCTGAAGCAAAAGCAATCCAAGCCGTTTTTGATATCGCTGAACTGGGACAGAATGCGATATATATACTCAACATCGTAGATGCCTTTTTTGATGAAATACATGATCGCAGCGTCCAGCTCCAGACTATAATTCAAGGCAAAGCCTGCAGAATATAACAGCTCCTGCACTTCCTGCTCGTCAAGCCGCAGTCCTAAGGCAATTGCAAACACGTTTCCCCTTTCCACGTCGATCTGCTGACCTCCCGTAATTCTGTTCCAGGTAGGTCTGCTCATATGGATGGACTCGTATACCTGCTTTGCGCTGATCTTAGCGCAGCCGAATTTTTGCTGTATGCGGGCAGAGTCCGTCATAAACCTCTGCACGGCATCCCCCAGGGAGCGCGACACGGTCATGGGCACGGGCAGGATTTTTTTGTCGTACGAGGACACCGACACCATAACTGTATTCCACAACGCAACGGCGTCGGGATCGGTCACGTGATCGGGAACGTGCGCAGGCTTGGAGCTCGTAATTCCCATATAGCGTTTTGCTTCATACGGATCAAATATTTCCTGATGCATGATACCCTCCAAGCAGTTATGATTTTTTACTGATATGCTGAATAACGAATGACTTGAAGGTCAAAGCGTGATTTTGCGTCATACTTCTGAGCTTTTCATTGTTTTGCTCAGTCTGCTGCAGCAGCTTGGCTCTGAAGGCTTCCGCATCCATATCGTCCGTAATCAGCTCCTCGATCAAGGGATTGATATAGTTCTGCGCCAAATACGGCAAAAAGCCGACCATCTCAAATCCCTCCTCCTCTTCTGCGTAAAGGTAGTACACGTCCCCTATTTTCCTAAACGGCAATCCCTTAGCATCCAAAGAGAGCCAATTTTTGTTTTGACGCTCGACGTTCAGGATGCCGTACGCTCTGAAATTCTTTGCGCCGACTCCCCATCTGACCTGCATTTCACCAACCTTGAGCACCCAATACAGCCCGCCTGATTGATCAAAACGGTAATCGGGGATGTCATTTTTCGCTTCCTTAAAAGGATGCTCACTATACGCCGCAACAAAGGGCTTACCAAAGCTGAGTTGTGCTTTTTTCATGCTAAAATCCCCTCAATTCACATTTTTTCCCGTTTCGTCGATCAATTGGCGCAATGCAATAATATCAGGCAGGATCTTGGAATCAATATACGTATAAAAATACTTCATTTTTTTCACCGTATCGGCAATTTCATCCAGCTGCGCAAGCACACGGCGGTAGAACTCCGCTTCAGCCGCCTTATCTCTCATGCCAAGCATCATGCCAAGCTCTTTCCTACACCACGACAGCTCGTCAATGCAGCTGCGTACGCCAGGTCCGACGCTCGCTTCCATATTTCCTAAAGATCCGGCAACCTTGTCCAGCTGCGCGATAATCTCGCTGATCTTTTTTTGCGCGCTGTTCTTGTCAGCGCCCGCGCTGTTTTTGCCTTTACCGAATAAGCCGAGAAATGCCATCACGCATCTCCCTCGTGCGGCTCTTCGCCACCTTCAGCAGGCTTTTCTCCCACGGTAACGCCATCACCGAAATCATAAAAGCCGTAGTCCAGATAAACGATTGCCTTTTGTGTCAGGGCTCTGCCCTTGGAGGTAGTGGTAATCAAGCCAAGTCTGTTCAAAAAGGGCTCGTATACGCTCTTGAACACCTTAACGTCAAGATAAGCACGGCCTGCTATGGTTTCCTCGGAAACAGCACCTCTTGGGTCCTCGCGTATAATATTCAATATTTCCAGCTCCTTGATCTTCAAGCCGATCGCGTCAATCCCGCGCTGCTCAAAATAGTCCTCTGCCATCTCAACAGTCACAGTTTGCGTGCCCGCCAGTACCGTTTTGGTGTAAATGCCCTTAACGATGGCTCTGATGTCACGCAGCGAGCAGCGGAAACGATTGACGCAACGCGCGATCACTGCATCGTCAGCACAAAGTCCCATGGCTGCAAACTTATTGCATAGGATCTGCGAAAGCTGATCGCGGGTATAGTCGCCCATAGTAAAGGTCAGGTTGCTGCATCTGTCCTTTAGCGGCTCTCTGAGATCATTATCATCGGTCGTTGCACCGATAAAGGTGATCTCGGGCATTTCCAGCACGTGTGCAATACCGTTTTCCAAGTAGGAGTACTTTCTGCTTTGCAGCAGTGTCAGCAGGCGATCCTGCATTTTTTCGGGCAGTGCGTGAATCTCGTCAAACGCCAAAACAACGGGACGATTACTCTTGTGGATCTGCAGAATGAATTCATGAAAATTCTTCTCGGATCTTGCACCGCTTGTAAAGGACGTGCAATCAATCAATTCAAAGCCAACGCCCAGCTCCTTGGCGATAAGCTCCATCAGCGTCGTTTTGCCAAGTCCTCTGTTGCCAAGCAGCAGAATGTTATCCAGATGATGCTGCCCCAGTATCTCCGCTGCGCGGATCTCATCCTTGAGTCGTCTGACAATGTCCTGCTGACCGATAAAATCGTCCAGGCTCTGCGGATCAAGTGCGTGATCGGTGGGTGCAAAGCTCTTTTTTGCGGGAGCAGGCTGCTCCGCGGGTTGTTCCGTGGGCTGTTCCGTGGGCTGCTCTGTGGGCTGCTCCGCGGGTTGTTCCGTGGGAATTTCTACGGGCTGATCAACAGAAACGTCCGCAGGGTCTTCGTCCCCAAGTCCCAGACATGCTGCCATATCGATTGAAAAATCCGGTGCTTGCACGGCGGCTGCCGCGCTCATAGGTTGACCATACGTCGGTTGCTCGGCAGAGTCTGTATCCAAATC
>JAFNZX010000258.1 GCA_017382615.1 Clostridia bacterium
CCATGGAATTTGCCAACCTTTACATCGCATACCAAACGCAGGTTGCCGAGGGCGGCAGAGTGGACAGCACGCTGACAAGCAGCACCGAGCCCCTTGCCTACACCCCCGACAAGCATCTGCTTGACACGCTGGACATGGGCACTCCCCCTGCCGAGCCTGAGACAGAGACCGAAACCAACGTTGATGTGTTGTATGGCGAAGAGACCGAAAAGAAAGGCTGCAAAGCCATCTTTACCGCCCCCATTGCCATCATTTCCCTGATCGCGTGCGCCGTGGTATACAAGAAAAAGAAGCATTAAACCAAACAAGAGCCGCACCCTTCGCGGCTCTTTGTCGCATAAAGGAGAAAGCATGATATACCGATCCAAACAAAAAAGCGTTGCCATCAAGGAAACAACGCTCCAATATATCGAGTTCGGCAGAGGCACGCGACCGCTTGTCATGATCCAAGGGCTGAATACGAACGGCATTGACGGCGCGGCGGACTCCCTTGCATTTGCCTACCGTGCCTTTGCCAAGGATTTCAAGGTCTACCTGTTCGACCGCCGCCCCGCGGTTTGGGAAGGCATTACCGTGCGCGACCTTGCCGCTGATGTAGCCGCCGCCATGGACGCGCTGTCCTTATCCGACGCCTGCGTGCTGGGCGTGTCGCAGGGCGGTATGATCGCGCAGTATTTAGCGATTGAACGCCCCGACCTTGTTGGCAAGCTGGTGCTTGCGCTCACGCTTTGCGAGAACAACGACACGGTCACCGACGCCATTGATACGTGGGTGCGCCTGACAGAGCAAGGCGACTATCAGACCTTGGTTGCCGACATGGCAGAGCGCATGTACTCCCCTGCCTACCTCAAGCGTTACAAGCCGTTTTTGCCGCTCTTGACGCGCATGCAAACGCCCAAGGACAAAGAGCGCTTTATCATTTTGGCGAAATCCTGCCTGAGCTGCGACACCGCAGCCGAGCTGCACAGGATCACCTGCCCTGCGCTGGTCATTGGCGGCGCGCAGGACAAGGTGGTGGGCGCGGATGCCGCGGCAATTCTGGCGCAAAGGATCGGCTGCCCCCTGCACCTTTACGAAAATCTCGGACACGCCGCCTACGAGGAGGCAAAGGATTTCAATAAAATCGTGTACGGTTTCTTTGCCGATTGAAATTTTTTCAACTTTTTTTGAAAAAACGTGTACATTTCGCAGAAAAAATGCGTCTATATAGGTGAAGAGCATTTATTCCTATACGTATCAACCGTAGGGACACTCGGGGTGAATCGCAATCCCGGGTTCAAGCTCTTGACAAAAAAATGATACAATAGGAATTGGAGACCCTACACAATCACAACCACGGAGGAAAGCACGATGAAACTACAACCGATGCTCAAAATTCTTTGCGCCGTCATACTTAGCATTCTGATTGCCGCAGCCTTGGTCGGCTGTAAGCAGGAGACAGCCACCATCTATCCCTGCTACTTCAACGCGGACGTTGCCGACGTGGATGCAACCGCCATCCGCGCTGCCATAGAAGAGGCTGGCTGGGAGCTGCAAAGCAGTGAACCGGACGACTATTACGAGAACACCGCCACGCACATCTATCAGCTGATCACGGGCGACCAAAAGCAAGGCATTGTCATCTATGAATTTGAAAATGCCGAGCAGGCAGAGCAAGCCTACGTGCAAGACGTGATCGGCACCATCTTCCCTGCCACGATTTTCCCGGACGATTACTCCCTGTATTCCAAATACATCCGCATTTCCAATTGTCTGATCATGACAATAAACAACACCCACGTGGATCTGTTGGAGCTTTTGGGGCTTGGTACCGTGGAGCCTCTGGAGGTGCCCACCGAGAACACCCAAAAGCTGCACAGAAAGATCAAGAGCGTGGATATTGAAGCAGTCAAAACTGCAATGGAGGCAGACGGTTATACGTTCTATCCCATAGAATTTATCAACAGCGAGGAGTTTGGTCCTTCCTACGTCATCGTATCTCCCGAGCAGGACAGCGCATACATTTACACGCTTTCCACACACAAGCCTATCCTCGGTATGTCATATACCTATTACACCTATAGCATTCTCGAGCGCGTCGCGCTTGATTATAAGAGCGAAGGCAGTAAAAAAGGCGATGATCTTTACGTCGGCATGCACTTCGTCGGCTTCAAGGACGGCAGCTGCGTCTTGTGCTACGGCGATACCTTTGCAGAGATCGAAAAGTATTTTGCAGAGTAAGAACAGCTTGCCCATAACAAAACAAAAACAATGGGATCAGGCTGACAAATTAGCGGTAAAATTTTCAAATAGCAATGCATTCAAATAGTAATTGCCGTAGGCGCGGACGATCAATGATCGCCCCTACAAGTGTCTGCGCTGTGGTTTTAATACCTAAAACCCCAACAAAAACAGCCGTAGGGGCGACCATCGGTCGTCCGCTCCTGCGGCAACTATTCATAAAAAAGCAA
>JAFNZX010000259.1 GCA_017382615.1 Clostridia bacterium
AAGGTCAAGGGCAAGGGCGTTAACCGCCACGATAGCCACCCGCAGCTTGGCAGTGCCACCCCCGTGAAGCACATGCTGCGCGACCTTTACATCCTCAAGGCGCACAACGTCAATATGATCCGCACCAGCCACTATCCCAACGATCCGCGCTTCCTCGAGCTTTGCGACCGCCTCGGCTTCTTTGTTTGCGACGAGGCAGACCTTGAGACCCACGGCTTTTGCATGATGGGCAAGTGGGATGCCCTGACCGACAGCGACGAATGGACTGCCGCCTACCTCGACCGCGCAGAGCGCATGATGGAGCGCGACAAAAACCGCGCCTGCGTGCTCTTTTGGTCGGTAGGCAACGAGAGCGGCATTGGCAAAAACCACGTGGCAATGGCAGACTATTTCCACGAGCGCATGCCCGGTTGCTTTGTGCACAGCGAGGACCTCTCCCGTCGCAAAATGGACATTTACAAAAAAGCCTCTCACGAGGATCGCAAAAAGATGCGCATTACGGCAGATTACGTTGATATCGATAGCCGTATGTATCCTTCCCTGTGGGAGATGAAGCATTATTACTTTGAAAATCCCCAAATGGAAAAGCCCTTGTTCCTTTGCGAATACTCGCACGCCATGGGCAACGGCCCCGGCGACCTTGAGGACTATTGGCAGTTGATGATGGCAAACGATGCTTTCCTTGGCGGCTGTGTTTGGGAATTTATTGACCACGCAGCGGCAATCGGTGACGTCTACACCCATCCCAAGTACCGCTACGGCGGCGACTTTGGTGACACCCCGCACGACGGCAACTTCTGCACCGACGGTCTGGTTTACCCCGATCGCCGTCCCCACACGGGACTTATGGAATACAAGCAGGTCATCAAGCCCTTCCGCGCCGCGTTTGACCAAAGCACGGGCGAGCTGACGCTGACCAATCTGCGCTACTTCACCTCGCTTTGCGACCTCGACCTTTACTGGAGAGTGGAATGCCGCGGTAAGACGGTGGCATCGGGCAATATCTACGCCTTGGATATCGCACCGCAGGCAAGCAAGACCTATGTGCTGGATATTGACGCGCCCCTGAGCGATTGCGCATATCTGTACGTCAGCCTGACGCAAAACGGTGACACGCCTTGGGCAAAGGCAGGCTATGAGATCGGCTTTGCGCAGTTTGCACTGCAGGCGCAGACCGAGAAGGCTGCACTGGGCGCAACCACTTCCCCCTACGCTTATCTGTCTGCCGAGCAGACCGAGGCGCAGATCAAGGTCACGACCGCCAAGACAATCTACACCATCGACCGCGCAAGCGGACTGATCGCAGGCATTCTGGATCAGGGCAAGCAGCTGCTGTGCTCTCCCATGACGCCCACCATCTGGCGCGCGCCCACCGATAACGACAGAAACATCCGCAACCACTGGCAACATCTTGGCATGCACACCGCAGCCACCGCCTGCACCTCTTGTGAGCTGACCGAGCAGACCGAGGCTTATGCCAAAATCACTGCTGCACTGACGCTTGGCAACGAGGGAGCTGAGCCGCTTGCCAAGATCAACGCCACGTACACGGTCTTTGCCGAGGACGGCATCAAGATCGATATGGATACCGAAATCCGTGCAGATCTGCCTCACCTGCCCCGCTTCGGCGTGGAATTCACCATGCCCGAGGGTTCAGAAAATCTGACCTACTTTGGCAGAGGGCCCGTTGAAAGCTATGCCGACAAGCAGCACGCATCGCACGTGGGTCTGTTCCGCACGACCGTGAGCGAGAACTTTGAGCCCTACGTTAAGCCCCAGGAAAACAGTGCACATGCCGACACTAAGTGGGTATCCGTTTCCTCGCTGATCGGCCACGGCATTTGCGCACTTGCCACCGCGCGCGATTTCAGCTTTAACTGCTCGCACGTCTCCACAGCGCAGCTGGCATCCACCGCGCACAACGATGAGCTTGTCCCGCAAAAGGAAACGGTAGTCAACCTCGATTACCGCCACGACGGCATCGGCTCCAACTCCTGCGGCCCCGGTCTTGCACCCAAATGGCAGTTTGCAGAAAAGAAGTTTACCTTTACCGTGCGCGTTCTCCCCGCTTTCGTCGAAGGCATCGACCCCTTTGAAGAGATCGGAAGACAGTAAAATTCCAATACCCGTAGGGGCGATTCAAGAATCGCCCGCATTGAATCAACCGTAGGGGCGGATTTGCATATCCGCCTCTGCTTAATATTGTATAAGTCTTCACAAAACGCATATACTGTTATCGGGTGACACCTTGTGCCCTAAATTTTCAACCGCAATATTTTTTCAAAAGGTATTGCATTTCTCAAAAATATATGTTATAATACAACCAAGGAAAACGGGCTGGTCGTAAGACCCGGGTCCACCTACGGCGGGGATGTTCCCCGCCATTTTCTTTAGAAAGGATGTGCAAGCATGAACGAGCTCAGTATCTTCGTTGATGAATCGGGCGATTTCGGTTCATACGAAGCGCATGCTCCTTTTTATTTGTTTACTCTTGTGTTTCATGAACAAAATAACTCTATTCAAGATCAGATAGCACATTTGGAGCAGGGGCTTACCGATATCGGGTTTGATACAAAGCATTGCTTTCATGCAGGTCCAATCATTAGACGTGAGCAGGATTATCAATATCTTTCCGTTACGGAACGAAGAAAATGCCTGAACCGTATCGTATCCTTTGCCAAGAGCTGCACGATATCGTATATAACCTTTGCAGTTGAAAAAAAGCATATGCATGATTCCTTGGAATTAACCGTCGCTCTCTCAAAGCAGCTATCCGCCTTTGTTCGGGAAGAATATGCGTTCTTTATGAATTTCGACAGAATTGTTGTATACTACGATAACGGTCAGATAGAGCTAAGTAAGCTTTTGGCATCTGTTTTTGCCATCTTGTTACCCCAGGCAGAATTTCGCAAGGTTATACCGACCGATTATCGGCTGTTTCAGGTTGCCGATTTGTTTTGCACGTTAGAGCTTATCTGCTTGAAAGACGAGCATCATATTTTGTCCAAATCGGAGCAAAGCTTTTTCGGTTCCATGCGCGACATGAGAAAAAACTATATGAAACCGATACATAAATTACGTTACTACAACCAATAAAAATAATCCACCCCGCCATCTTTTTTGGAGATGGCGGGGTTTTCATTTTGAACAAATCCCCCGCCGATTGCTCGGCGGGGGCTTTGTCATACTATGAAATTTTAATCCTTCTTCTTTGCAATCACAAGCGCACCAAGGGCTACGATAGCGAACAGTGCTGCGCCAACGGTGACAGAATTGCAGCCGCCCTTTGCTTCGGGCTCGGTCTCCTGCTCGGTTGCAGGAGCATCAGTCGTAGCTGCGTCGGTCTCTGTGGGCTCGGTCTCTGTGGGCTCGGTGGTGATCTCTTCGGTAGTAGGCTGCTCGCCCGTAGCGTTCTGCTGCGTGCTTACAAAACTATACTTGAATCTTGCGCCGGGAGCTACGTCGCCGGAGATGTAGAAGTCCATGATATCGCCCGAGAACTTCTCGTAATCGCCCTCGTCGTGTACGTTATCCGTCCAGGAGAAGTTGATGGTGAAGTCGTTGCCGGAAAGTCCCAGGTCGCTCTTAGCGATCTTGACGGTCATATATCTGCCGTCCACCACGTATGCGCAATCTGCAACCTTGGAGGATTC
>JAFNZX010000260.1 GCA_017382615.1 Clostridia bacterium
ACATGATTCCAAACTGTTGGGACATTTTTCTTTGCATTTTCCGCAATTTCCACATTTGTTTTTGTAAAACATCATTTCGGGCTTCGCGCTTTGACTTTCAGGATTGTGACACCAAGTGCAATGCAGATTACAACCCTTGAAAAACACAGTAGTTCGTATCCCGGGACCGTCGACAAAGGAATTCCTCTGTATATCAAATATATTCGCAGTCGTATTACTCATAAAAATTCCTCGTGATGACCTCGTTCTGCCACTCTCTCGACAGGCTTGTGAATTTTGCGGAAAAGCCCGTAACGCGAACGATCAGATCGGGGTATTTCTCAGGGTGCTTTTGCGCATCCAAAAGCTCCTCCCTTGACGTGCAGTTGAGCTGGAGCGCCTGCATTGCGGTGCCGGCACACGCGCGCAGAAATGCCACACATCTGTCAAGCGGGATCTTGGGGGGCAGAATGATGTTGACCACCGAATTTGCCGCCATCGTGGAGGGATCAAGGCAGGCAAGACTGTTGATCACGTCGTTGACGCAGGGGATGCGCTTGAGGCGGGACGGCGTGAGCCCCTGTGCGAAATATTCTCCGTTTTTTCGCCCGTCGGGGGTTGCCAGCGTTGCCTCTCCCCAGAAGCGGATCTCGGTGTAGGTAAGATGTCCCATATGCACCTTGCCGCCATAGGTTCCCACCTTTTTTTGGAAGATGGCAAAAAGATCGTTGTTCAGGCGGTTGGCAAGCGCACAGGAATCCTCCTCGCCATCCCCCCAGCCGTGACAGCGAACCGCCTGAAGGCGCATTTCCTCATGCCCCTCCCAATTTGCGCGGACGGCGGTGAGATAGTCAAAGAGCGTGTATTTTTTCTCGTCAAACACCAAGGTCTTGATCGCCATAAGCGAATCGACGATATTGGGAAGCCCGAACAGGAGCTGATAATCGTCCTGATAGCGCGCCCCGCCCATCGTAAAATCAGCACGGTTTCGGATGCAATCCTCAAGGGTGGAGGAGAAGATGGGGAATACGCTGACCTTGCTGAAGATCTGACCGCCGCGGCGCGTTTTGTCAAGCTTGGCATCCAGCACAAGCTCACAGTTGCGCAGGGTTTTGCGGTAAAGCTCCTCAAAATCCTCGTCCCCCTCGATCATCTCGAAATCGATCTCCACCAATTTGGCCTTTTCCCGCAGGCCGTGGATCGAGAATTCAAAGGGCTTGAGCAGATTGAGATAGCTGCCGTGGTCGAACTTTTCCTGATTGGTGCCCATTCCCCAGCACCCTGCAACGTAATAATCTCTCGCTTCCTCAAGAGGTCTGCCCGAGCGCAGGATCGCGGGGACGGTGGCATCGTCATTCTGGATAAGAACGGTGGTCGTTCCCGCCACGATCGCGCGGCAAAGCTCTTCAAGATATGCATCGGGGGAATTTTTTGAGTAACGGCACTTGATCTTCGGGAAAATGATCCTTTCTTCTCTTGTTGCTCTCAAAAAAGCCAGCGTCAGCTCGTTGCAAAGCGGCTCGCCGTTATCGTCACAGCCACCCAGCGTATAGGTGTTTTCAAGCTCGTGATCGGCATACCCTGCCATGATCATGTCATGGTCGTAATGGCAGTCCCAGATCAAGAGGAACCGGCAGATCAGCGCGTACGCCTCCTCTTGCGTCAGGCGGCCGCACGCGAGGTCGGCGCGGTAAAAGGAGATCAGATCCTTATCAAGGCGGCCGAAGGTGTTGGGGCCCGCCCCCTCCAAAGAGCCCATTGCGGTGCGCAGGAAGGCAAGCGAGGCCAATGCCTCGTAAAACGTTTGCGGGGCTTCCCACGGGATGCGCCTTGCGGTGCTTGCAATAAGGGCAAGATTTTTACGGCAATCCGCATCGCTCTCGGTTTCAAGGATGCGCTCCGCCTTTGCGGCAAATTTCTCTGCCATTTTGCGCAAAACCGTCATGCCGTGGCAGACCGAGCGCAAAAATTCCGCTTCTCCCTCATTTTTCGCATTGGCAAGCTCTGCCTTTGCCAGCTCGTAGATCCCCTTTGCACCGATTTCCAAAAACGGGCGGGAATTGAAATTGAAATGCTGGTTGACATCGTTATACGGGCCGCAGATCAGGTACAGCTTTTCCTCCTTTTGCACCTGCGTGATGCGATGCAGCTCGGGATCCTGGTCTTCAAAAAGATGCTGGTTGCGCGCATATACCCACGCGTTCGCCTGATGAAAGTCGTGCCCCTTTGCATGAAATGCGCCGTCGGAGAGGGACGTAAGAACACCCGTTTCAAAAAAATACGGACAGTGGCGAAAAATAACGGGCTCAAACTCCTCGCAGATGACATCGTATTGCAGGCACTTTTGAGAAGCGACGCTCATGCCCTCAAAAAAACGTGCATCCATCTTCGGGAAGCACTTTTGGGCAAAGGCGCGAGCGCGTTCGGCATCTCCTTGCAAATAAAAGTCGTACAGCTCCTTCCGCAGCTGAGTTTCATTCATAAAGCTCCCTGCCTTTCCTTTCATTTTGTTTTATTATAGGCCGTATCCCCCGTGATTGCAATGCAGAATAATGAGATTTTGTAAAAAACGGAAA
>JAFNZX010000261.1 GCA_017382615.1 Clostridia bacterium
GATACTATAATATTAAGGATGAATAGAGGAATGAATCAACAAAATTACCAAGACGCACAAGTGTATATAGAGAAGCTGCGCGGCTTTACGGCAGAGCTTGCAGAGGTGCTGGGACACGCGCCGAAATGCTTTGTGCTGACCTTTGGCTGCCAGCAAAACGAGGCGGACAGCGAAAAGCTTGCGGGCATGGCGCAGGATATGGGCTACGAGCTTTGCTCCGACCCCGCAGACGCCGATTTGATCGCGGTCAATACCTGCGCCATCCGTGAGCATGCCGAGCAAAAGGCACTCTCCATTGTGGGGCAGTATAAGCACTTAAAAGCCAAAAAGCCCTCGCTGCTCATTGCCGTTTGCGGCTGCATGGTGGCGCAGGAGCACCGCCGCGAGGATATCAAGCACAAGTACCCTTACGTGGACCTGACCTTCGGCACGGCATCCTTGCACCGTTTCCCCGAGCTGCTCTGGCAAAAGATCGCGCGCTCACGCCGCATTTTCTGCCCCGAGGAGACCGAATATATTGTGGCAGAGGGCATGCCCATCACGCGCAGCAGCGACTATCGCGCGTGGGTATCCATCATGTACGGCTGCAATAATTTCTGCTCCTACTGCATCGTGCCTTACGTGCGCGGCAGAGAGAGAAGCAGAGATAAGGACGAGGTGATTGCCGAGGTCAAGGATCTGGTCGCACGCGGCTACAAGGATATCACCTTGCTTGGGCAGAACGTCAACTCCTATGCCAAGGGCAAGGACTACGATTTTGCCGATCTGCTATCAGAGCTTGACAAGATTGAGGGCGAATACGTGCTGCGCTTTATGACCAGCCACCCCAAGGACGCAAGCTATAAGCTGATCGACGTCATGGCAAGCTCGAAGCACATCGCGCATCAGTTCCACCTGCCCCTGCAATCGGGCAGCGACACCATTCTCAAAGCCATGAACCGCCATTACGATAAGGCAAGATACCTCGACATCGTGCGCTACATTCGCGAGAAGATGCCCGATGCGGCACTTTCCTCGGATATTATCGTGGGCTTCCCCGGGGAGACGGACGCGGACTTTGAGGACACCATGGATATTTTGCGCACGGTGCGCTTTGATATGCTGTTCTCGTTTATCTACTCGCCCAGAAAGGGCACGCCCGCAGCAGAGAAGGAGCAGATCGACCCGAAGATCAAGGGCGAGCGCTTTGACCGCCTGCTTGCGCTGCAGCACGATATTGCGCTGGAAAAGAATCAGCCCATGGTGGGCAAGACCGTCCGCGTGCTTTGCGACGGACCGAGTAAAAACAACCCCGACATTTACAGCGGACGCGAGGAAGGCAACAAGATTGTGTTCTTTTCCGCAACCCCCGAGCAGGCAGGCAGGTTCGTGCAGGTCAAGATTGACCGCGCAGACGCGTTTGCACTTTGGGGAGAGAGAATCAACTGAAGTTGATCGGTGAAATATTCCGCCACGGGCGGAATGTGAAATATTTGCTTCGCAAATGTGAAATTCGCGCTTTGCGCGAGTGAAATGTTCCGCTTGTGCGGAACGTTACGGTAGAAATTTGCTCTCGGAGCAAATTTCAAATCAGAATTGTATAAATCAAAGAGAAAAGAGGATAAAAACAATGGAAATTTTTGCACTTGCAGCACAGCTCGGACAGGAGCTTAAGAAGGATGAAAGACTGGTACGTATGGCAAAGGCCAAGGAAGCATATGAAACCGACGGTGAGCTGCGCACCCTGATGCGCGAATATCAGGTACAGCAGATCGCGCTGGAGAAGACCGCAGGACAGAAGGACGTTGAGGCAAGATTTTTGGAGATGATTCAGGATCGCATCAATCAGCTTTATGATCAGATCGTGGCACACCCCGTTTACGTGGAGCTGGAGGCTGCACAGGAAGAGGTCAATGCGCTCATGAACGCGGTCAACAATACCATTACCTTTGAAATCACGGGTGAAATGCCCTCCTCCTGCACCCACGATTGCTCTACCTGCGGCGGTGGCTGCTCTCACTAATTTTTAGAAAAAGCGAGGAATATGACCATGACTCCCATGATGGAGCAATATTTCCAGGTCAAGAATAAATACAAGGATCATCTGCTGTTTTATCGCCTGGGCGACTTTTACGAGATGTTTTTTGACGACGCCATCACTGCCTCGCGTGAGCTGGAGCTGACGCTGACGGGCAGGGATTGCGGTGAAGCCGAGCGCGCGCCCATGTGCGGCGTGCCCTTCCATTCGGCTGAAGGGTACATAGGCAGATTGATCTCCAAGGGTTATAAGGTTGCCATTTGCGAGCAGGTGGAAGACCCTGCGCAGGCAAAGGGACTTGTCAAGCGCGACGTGGTGCGCGTGGTCACGCCCGGTACGGTGATCGAAAGCGCGCTGCTCTCGGAGCAAAAGAATAATTACCTTTGCGCGATTTACGTAGGTGAGTACGCTATCGGTATTTGCTTTGCCGACGTTTCCACGGCGCAGATCTGCGCAACCTCCTTTGACGGGGAGGGCGCGCATACCAGAGCCTGCAACGAGCTTGCCACCTACGCACCGCGCGAGGTGATCGTCAATCTCTCCCGCAAGGCGATCCCCGAGATCGCTTCCTTCGTTTCGGACAGACTTGGTGCAATGCTTGGCGACAATCAGCCCGGCAGATTTGAGTATGCGGACGCCTTGGAGCGCGTTAAGGAACGCTTTGGCGAGCGCGTGAACCCCCGCGATACCGCGGACAAGCCCCTTGTTTGTGCGGTGGGTGCTCTGATCGACTATATTTACGAAACGCAAAAGACGGATAGTCCCTACTTAAAGGACCTGCAGGTCTACTCGGACGGACAGTACTTAGAGATGGACGCCAATACGCGCCGCAACTTAGAGCTTTGCGAAACCATGCGCGCAAAAGAGAAGAAGGGATCGTTGCTTTGGGTGCTGGATAAGACAAGGACCTCGCCCGGTGCGCGTCTTTTGCGCAGCTGGGTGGAGCATCCCTTGCTCTCGGTAGGCACGATCCATAGAAGACAAAGCGCGATTGAGGAGCTTTACGACAGCTTTATGCTGCGTGAGGAGCTTTCCGAGCTGCTCTCGAACGTGCTTGACTTAGAGAGACTCATGACCCGTATCGTATACGGTACGGCAAACGCCAAGGATCTGCGCGCGGTTGCCAATACGGCTGCCGTGCTGCCCGAGATCAAAAAGCTGCTGCAGGGCTGTAAGAGTGAGGAGCTTGCAGGCATTTATCAGGAGATGGATCTCTTAGAGGATGTTTGCGGCAGGATCAACGCAGGCATTTGCGAGGAACCGCCCTTCTCGGTACGTGACGGCGGCATGATCGCCCCCGGCTATTCTGCCGAGGTGGACGAGCTGCGCGCCATTATGCACGACGGAAAATCCTGGGTGGAGCAGATGGCAATGACCGAGCGCGAGCGCACGGGCATTAAAACGCTGAAAATGGGCTACAACAAGGTGTTCGGCTACTATATTGAGGTCAGCCGCTCCTTTACCGATCAGGTGCCCGATTATTATATCCGCAAGCAAACCTTGGTAAACGGCGAACGCTATATTACCGAGGAGCTCAAAGCGATGGAAGCAAAGATCCTTGGTGCGGGCGACCGCGTGTGCGCTCTGGAATACGAGCTGTTCCAGGAGATCCGTGCTTTTGTGGCACAGAACAGCACGCGCGTGCAAAGCACGGCGGCATTGCTTGCCAAGATTGACGCCTATCTTTCACTTGCCACGGTTGCAGCACGCAATAAATACGTGCGCCCCGAGGTGGATACGAGCGACGTAGTATATATCAAGGACGGCAGACACCCCGTAGTCGAGCAGTTTGTCAAGGATACGTATTTCGTGCCCAACGATGCCAATCTTGACACGGGCGCAAACCGCCTTGCGCTGATCACGGGCCCCAACATGGCAGGTAAATCCACCTATATGCGTCAGGTTGCGCTGATCACGCTCATGGCGCAGATCGGCAGCTTTGTGCCTGCAAACGAGGCGCGCATCGGTATCGTGGATAAGATCTTTACGCGCGTGGGCGCGTCGGATGACTTGGCGTCCGGGCAATCCACCTTTATGTTAGAGATGACCGAGGTGGCGTACATTCTGCAGAATGCAACGCAAAAGAGCTTGATTATTTACGATGAGGTAGGCAGAGGCACCTCTACGTTTGACGGCATGAGCATTGCACGTGCTATCGTGGAATATACCCACAGCCGCCGCATCGGTGCGAAGACCCTGTTTGCCACGCACTATCACGAGCTGACGGGCATGGAGCAGGAGTTTGAGGGCATTGTCAACTATAATATTGCCGCAAAAAAGCGCGGCGACAGCATTACCTTTTTGCGCAAGATCGTGCGCGGCTCGACTGATGACAGCTACGGTATTGAGGTAGCAAAGCTGGCGGGGCTGCCAAACGACGTCATCAAGCGCGCCAAGCAGGTGCTGCTCTCCGTGGAGCAGACTGCAAAGGCACTTTCCGCTGCCGATGCTGCTCCCAAGCAAGAAAGCGACGTGATCACTATCGAGGATCAGATCAACGAGCAGGTGATCGAGCAGCTTAAAAACGTGGATATCAATACGCTCTCGCCTTACGAGTGTATGAGCTTTTTATTCGATATCAAGAAGAGATTGATGTAATTTTTATAATTTGGAGATACTATGGGTAAGATCAACGTGCTTTCCTTTGAGGTCGCCAATCTGATCGCTGCCGGTGAGGTGGTGGACAGACCCGCGAGTGCCATCAAGGAAATGATGGAAAACGCAATAGACGCAGGCGCGTCACGCATTACCGTGGAAATACAGAACGGTGGCGTGACCTTTATGCGCGTGTCCGACAATGGGCACGGTATGCCGCCGGAGGATCTTCCCATGGCGATCCGCAGACACGCGACCAGTAAGATCTCCGAGGCAGAGGATCTGGACGGGATCTGCACGCTGGGATTTCGCGGTGAGGCACTTGCTGCCATTGCAGCGGTTTCCAGACTTCGCATCATGTCCAAAACGCCCGACGCTGCGCTGGGGGCGCAGATGGACGTGCATTGCGGAGAGATCGTGGACATCGTAGAGCGCGGCTGTGCCGTGGGCACGACCGTGATCGCGGAGGATCTGTTTGCCAACGTGCCCGCGCGTCGCAAATTCTTGAAGCGCGACGTGACAGAGGCAATGGCGGTGAGCGC
>JAFNZX010000262.1 GCA_017382615.1 Clostridia bacterium
CTTGTGTAAATCCCTGTCCCGAGATAAAAACATTCATGCCAAGTGTGAGTTGCACGAACAGCGTGCCGATGGCGTACACGCTCATGTATTCGGTGGCGTAAGCAATGGTGTTTTCACTTGCGCCGAAGGCGAGCAGCAGGGGTTCGTTCCATAAAAGCAAAACGGCAGTCAGTATCACCGAAATGATCAGCTGTAGACCAAAGCAGCCACCTAAGATGCGTTCGGCTTTTTCATAGTTGTTCTCGCCCATGGCGATCGACGCGCGCGGTGCACCGCCCGAGCCGACCAGCGTGGCAAAGGCGGACACGATCATGATCAGCGGCAGGCAAACGCCCATGCCGGTCAGGGCAAGGTCGCCGTAGCCCTCGATGTGTCCGATATATATGCGGTCAACCACGTTATAAAGCATGTTGACCAGCTGCGCCACCACGGTGGGCAACGCCAGCTTAAAGAGCAGCCGCCCCACGGGGGCAGTGCCTAAAAATTCTTTATCCTCTTGCATGTTTTGTTCCTTTGTATGTTTGATTGCTCCCGCCGCGATGCCGTAGGGGAGCATTCTATATGCTCCCGCATCGAGGCGGATATGGAATTCGCCCCTACGGGGTGCGCGGGCGGATATGGAATCCGCTCCTACGGATAATTATAACACAAAATCGGCAGAGGGGCAAGCCCTCTGCCGAAATTCATTTGGTTTTACTTGTGCTTTGCGTCAATTGGTCAAGCTGAATGTTTTGACGTAGACTGTGTCACCCGCGGTGGGGGAAGAGAAGTAGTCAAATCTGATCATGTGGATCAAGCCCTGCCAAAAATCGAGATCCTTGACGCTGATCTGCAAAGTGTGGTACTGTCCGTCCGCGATCAGCGTGCCTGTGACCGCTGCTTCTGCTGCGGGGGCTTTGATATCTCCCGCACAAAGGAAGAGCTGCGTTTCATACGAAGTCCCGGCATTGGTGGTGGGGATCATGTATTCGATCTCAATGGTGCCGTAGTCCTCGGCAAAGTACTGCTGTGTGCCGTAATCAAAAACAAAGGTGACGTTGGGGTCGGCATCCACAGCCTTGAGCATGGTTGCCTTTTGCGCTTCGTCAAAGCTGTATTCGGTGCTGCGAGGGTAGTTGATGGAGTTCAAACCGTCCTTGACGGAAAGATCCACGCCTGCGTCTGCAGTCGGCTCTGTATAGGGTGCACGAGCAGGGGCTTTGACGTTAAAGCCCTCGTTGGCAGTAAAGTCACGGTTCTGCGTAAAGACCTCGCGGATCTCTTCAAGATTGCCCGCTACCAAAAGATAGCTGTATTCGATGGGCTCAAAGGATTTGAATGCGATTCTGTTCAAGGGGGAGATGTAGCTGCAGGGGTTGCCCTTGGCATCGCTGCTGCCCTTTTGACCCGAGAGATAACGCATGGTCAGCACTCTGTCCACGTTCGGCACGTAAATGCCAAGACCGTACTGCGCTTCGCCATTGATCATAGCAAACCACGTTTCGGTGTTGGGCTCCTTGAGCTGGATGTAATGGCTTGCCTTGTTGTTGTTGGGGTCTACGTTGCTCCAATCGGTGATGGTGCTCAGCTTATCGCCCGTCCAAGGCTTGCCGCCATCGTACCATACAAAGGTGTCAAAGCAGTTGACGGTATATACTGCGGGGAGCTCCTGGTCCAGTACGGGGTGCTTCCATCCGGAAAAATCGGTAAAGCGGTTGAATACCTCAATGTAATCGTCCTTGACCACGTATTCATTTTCCATGTAACTGGGGGTCAGGGAGTTTTTGAGCGGCCAGTCCAGGGGCTGCGCCTTGATATAAATGCGATCCTTTTCAATTTTGAAGTCGATGATACGGCTGTCGCGCTTGTTGACGTCACCGCCCTGCACGGGGTTGTAGGCAACGCCCTCCACGCCCTGATAGCCGCCCTCTACGTACTGATCCGCATAGTAGAACACGCCGTAGTAGGATTGCTGGATGAGTCTGCCCTCGTCGTGCTTATTGCACATGTTGGTCACGTCTGCCATGGGGCATTGCTTGTCCTCTACGTGATTGATCGCACCGCCCCAACGCAGGTCAATGCCCAAGGTGTAGCGGCTGCCTTTGATGTACTGCTGTGATGCGGGGACAGAGATGGTTTCGGTTTTGAGGTCGTACAGCATAAACTCCGCATTCTTGTCCTCGCAGGTGTCAACTTGCATGGATGTAATGCCTTCGCCGTTTACCTTTGCCAAAAATTTGGGGTTGACAGCGGAAAATTCCTTCTCGCCCGCTTCAAGGTAGAACACGTCCGTTAAGAGCTCGCCCTTTTCGGTATAGGTCAGCGTGATCTTCATAGGTGCGGAGGCGAAATATTTGATGGTGAAACGGTTGAAGTCCCCCGCAAATTGGTCGCCAAAGTCCACGGTCAGCCCTTTGGTAAAGCCAAAGGTGCGGTCGCTTACGGCGTCATAGCCCGCGGCTTTATAGGAAAGTCCCTCGGCAGTTGTGACAGTGGCACTGCCGTCGGCAGCTTCAATGCGCAGCGTGGGAGCTTCTGCTTGCGTGGTTTGCTCTGTCTTTGCAAGTGTGTCTGTGGGGGTGTCGGTATTCTCGGGCGTGTCTTGACAAGCTGCCAGCATACCGATCAGCAGCGTCATGGTCAAAAGGAGCGTGGGTAAGGTGATTTTCAGCTTCATAATTGCCTCCTGTATGTTATTCTTCTGTGGGTGTGGGAGCGAACTTGATCTCGCTGATCACGGGCAGGTGATCCGAAAGATACATGCCGCAGCGATCGTAAAGGCGGAGCTTATAGGAGAGTGCGGTCAGGGAGTTCTTGGTGTAAAGCACGTAATCGATGGGCTCCTTGGCGGGATTATACTTGGTGCCGTTCGGGTCATGAGAGGCAGTCATGCTTGCGCAAAAGCCCTCGGGCATATTGTCGGGAGCGTCGTAGCGCGCATTGGAGAAGGGGGAGTAGACCTTTGTACCGTCGTCCAGCTTGAATGCACTGACGCCTACCAAGGTTTTATAAACCGAGTATTGTGTGCCTTCTGCGTTGACCGCTGCCTGATTGAGGTCACCCGTCATCACCATGGGGATATCGCCAAAGCGTTGTATAAACTTCAGGATAACGATGATCTGCTTCTTGCGCAGGCTTCTTCCGTCCGAGCCGCCAAGGTTATCAAGGTGGGTGTTGACGTGTACGTATTCCTTGCCGGTAGCGCGGTCACGCAGATGCGCCCAGGTGCAAATGCGGATGTACAAGCTTTCGTCAAACTTGGAGCCCTTGACGTCGGGCGTGTCGGAAAGCCAGAACGTGCCGCTGTCCACA
>JAFNZX010000263.1 GCA_017382615.1 Clostridia bacterium
GCACCTGTTCTTTCGATAACCACTACACTTGCCGCAAACGCGGGGTTCAGAGTCCCTTCTACATGAGGATGCTTTCGCATCCTTTTTTCGTTTTGCATTGGTCTTTCACACTTGAACCCCCGAAAATGCGAAGCATTTTCATTGCGTGCGATATCGCCGTACTATGGCAAACGCCAAACTGACCCGCACGCAGGGGTTCAGAGTCCCTGATAAATCTCCCAACCCAAATCGAGTCATATTCCTTCCCATATGCCGCATATAATACCCCAAAGATAACTTACCCACACGGAGGAATATGCCATGGAACAACGCCCAACGCCTGCCGAAAGCCTGCAATATCAGGACCTGCTGCTTAGCCGCGTCCTCACCCAGGACATCACCAGGGAGATCTCACTGCCCGACTATCAGCCCGAAATCAAACGCCTGCTGCGCGTCAGTGCCACCACCCAGCCGCCCACACGCTATATCGGTGGCGGTAATATCGAGTTTTCCGGGAACATCGATTTCAGCATCCTCTACGCCGCCGAGGACGGCGCTCTGTATTGCTTCCCTTTCACCTCGGAATACGTACTGCATACCACCGCCGACGCCGACAGCGCGCTGTCCTACTTCCCCGATGACGCACTGTGCTGCTACGCCACCCCCGAGCCGGAGCTCGCAGGCGGTCGCGTGCTCGGCCCGCGAAAGGTGAATGTCCGTTGCCGCATCCGCGCCCATCTGCACGCCTGGGGCTCTTGCAGTACCGAGGAGCAATGGCACGGCACGCTCACGGGAACGCCACAGCGCCTTCGCGACGAGATCAGCTGCGCTAAAATGCTGCAGGGCAACTCTGCCCCCATCACTGTCCACGACGAGATCATCCTGGAGCGCGACCTTGCCGGCGAGGATACCCGTATCATCACCGCCGACGCAACGCTACTGCCCGAGGAGATCACTCCCGCCTGTGACCGTGTCAACTGCCGCGGTCAGCTTTACCTCAAGCTGCTCTTGCAGCGCGACCCCACACCTTCTGCCGAAAACGATCGTCCCACACCACCACCGCCCGCAATCCTTACCCGTAAGATCCCCTTCACCGCTGAAATTCCCGTGGACGGCCTGCTGCCAGGCGGCGAGGCTACCGTGCAGGGCAGCTGCACCGAGCTCAATCTGACACTGGATGACGGCAAGCTGCTGTGCGATGCCACTCTTGCCCTGCAAGCCCACACGCAGCATAAGGTAACGCTGCCCTATACCCATGATCTTTGCTGTATCGGTCAAAAAAGCACCGTCGAGCAGCAGCATTGCCGCGTTCCTCTCCCTCTCCGCTGCGTCAATACCAACGTATCGGAAAGCCAGCTGATCCCGGCCCAGGAGCTGGGCGCGCCACCTTCTGCATCTTTGATCGATGTCTGGGCAAGCGTGCAGCCCGATAGCATCAGCGTCACCGCAGAGGGCAACCGCTGCATCCTTGCCGGCAGCTGCCATTATCACCTGCTCTTCGGCAGCGAATCGGAGTTTTCCACCCGTGAGATCGAGCGTCCCTTCCGTTGCAGCGTCGATATCGGTCAAAACCACCCCGTCCCCGCAATGCTTGGCTACGATGCGACCGTCAACGTCATCCACGCCAAAGCCCGCAGCGACGAGCGCGAGGGGCGCATCAGCATCGATACCGAGCTTGGTATCGCCCTGCGCCTTTGGGAACATCGGGAGATCTCCCCCGTCGCCACGGTAAGCCTTGGCGAGCAGACCCACACTCCCATCGCACAGCGTACCATCTATTATCCCACACCCGAGGAAACCTTGTGGTCGGTCGCCAAGCGCTACTGCACCGACGTCGATGCCCTGTCCCGCAAAAATCACCTGCCCGACACCCGCGCCGATCATCCCTCCTCTCTCTCCGGTACCCACATTTTGGTCGTGTGAGAGCATAAAAAAGGACTGCTCCGAAGGCGGGCAAAATTAGCGGTAAAATGAAATTAGCCACCACATTTTTGTGGTGGCTTTTGATATGCGGGAACAAAGAAAAGCCCCGCGCGAGGCGGGGCAAAGATTACGATTCCTTTTGTTTAGTAACAATTAACGCTTTTATACGTTCGCAAAGTTTTGTAAATTCCGGATGATCGCGAAGAGGGGCAAAATCCTTTCCGTTAAGAACGTCATAATGGTTGTGGGGGAATATGCAATAGCAGCTACTCATGCCACTCATTTCGGTGAAAATATAAATAAATCGCTCTTCGGGGCTGTCAGGATTATTATCACGATTCGACCAAGCCTCTTTGGCACGCCATTCCATTCCGTCAAGAAAACGGCAGGACGTTGGCAATAGAACCTCATCCGTAATCATCATTGTATCCTCTAACAGCTTTACAACAGTTTCTGTTTTCGAAAGAGCCTCATCTATATTACCCCCAGATATTGACCGTACCGCAGATTTAAGTCCGAGTTCAATGCGAACATCTATCCACATATCAGGACGGTCATCCTCAGCATCACAACGAATGAACGAAAGCATAGTTTCCATAAATTTATCCACAGATTGTTTATGTTCGTTGCTTTCTCCCCACTTTAGCAAGTAGCGTGTGCAAAGTAATGTGTTGAATGCCTGATACAATTGATATCTACGCTCCGGCTCAAATTTTTCTGTATTACCGCGTCGGAAATACCTGTTAAACAATAGTGCACGCGCGGAGCAATCAAAGGATGTCGTATATTTACCCAAAAAGTTTTCTAAATGTTCCTCGTCCTCGATTTCCGCC
>JAFNZX010000264.1 GCA_017382615.1 Clostridia bacterium
CGTGCCTGCGCCTATGTAATAAAGTCTGCCGCCCTGCTCCATTGATGCGCTGATGGCGTCAACTGCCTTGGCGATGTCGTCACAAGCGTCCTCAACTGCCTTTACGGCAACGTAATTTTCCTCGCTCATAAGCTTGACCATATCGATCGTGGACATCTGATCTATATGAGTGCTTTTGGGATTTCTCATTTCTGTCTTAAGCATTTTTATTCCTCCGACTATCGTCTTTTCTTTTTCTTACCGTTAATGCAAGCGCCGCGCAGGTCGTCGGGCAATCTGAGCTCCTCGGGGGAGATCAGCACTACCTTGATGCCGGTATAACGGGAGAGGGCGTTGATCAGCGAGTGCACGGTTCTGCCGTACTTGAGGTCACCGCAAAAGCCTACGGTCAGACTGCCCAGTCTGCCTTTTTCGCGGTAGATGGTGTAAAGGTCGGCAAGCGTCTGCGTGGGGTGGCAATGGCCGCCGTCGCCCGCGTTGATCACGGGAATGGAGGCGTTGCGTGCTGCAACCAGCGCCGCACCCTCCAAGGGGTGACGCATGGCAATAATATCGGCATAGCAGGAAACCGTTTTTGCGGTGTCTGCCACACTCTCGCCCTTTGCAGCAGAGGAAGCCCCTGCGCTGGAAACCGAGATGACGTTTCCGCCAAGGGACAGCATAGCTGCCTCAAAGCTCAGGCGCGTACGGGTAGAGGGCTCAAAGAACAGGGTTGCCAAAATCTTGCCGTCACACGCATGTGCGTATTTTTCGGGGTGGTCAGCAATGTCGCAAGCCACACGGATCAGATCGTCCAGCTCCTCGATCGAAAAATCGACCGTATCGATCAGACTTCTCATATTTGTGATACCTTTCTTGGAATATTGTGGGTGGATCAAGCCTTTGCACCGTTGACGGCGAGGTAATTCTTAATGCGGGTGACGTTCTCCTCGTTTGCGGGATCCTCTTCGAGGTACTCGATGATGTCGTAAACGTCCACGATGGAGTAAACGGGGAAGCCGAACTGCTCCTCAATCTCCTGCATAGCGCCCTTCTCGCTCTGGCCCTTTTCCTTGCGGTCAACCATGATGAAGGTAGCGGCTACCTTGCAGCCCTCAAGGTGGGAGAGGATCTCCATGGACTCACGGATCGCGGTGCCTGCGGTGATAACGTCCTCGATGATGACGATCTCCTCACCGGGCGTGGGAACGTAGCCGACGAATACGCCGCCCTCACCGTGGTCCTTGACCTCCTTACGGTTGAAGAAGAAGGGAACGTTGAGACCGTTCTTGGAGAGTGCCACAGCGGCGGAAACGGAGAGGGAAATACCCTTGTAGGCAGGGCCGTAGAGAACAGCCTGCTTGTTGCCGAGCTTTTCAAAATATGCCTTAGCGTAGAATTCGCCAAGGGTTGCGATGTCGTTGCCGGTTTTGATCATGCCCGCGTTGATGAAATAGGGGATCTTGCGGCCGGACTTTGCGGTAAAGTCACCGAATTTCAGAACACCTGCGGACTCCAGAAACTGTATAAATTCTCTCTTGTAGCTTTCCATGTTGAACTCCTTTATCTGTAGTAATTAGTCGCAGAACTCTGCCACGCAGCGGTCGTAAGCGGCAACGGGGTCTGCAGCCGCGGTAATGGGTCTGCCCACAACGATGTAGTCAGAGCCGATCTTCTTTGCCTCGGCGGGGGTCATAACGCGTACCTGGTCGCCCTTGTCGCCGTCAGCGAAGCGAACGCCGGGGGTAACGGTCACGAAATCCTTGCCGCAAGCATCGTGTACCTTGCCTGCCTCCAGAGGAGAGCAAACGATACCGTCCAGTCCCGACTTCTTTGCGTTCTGTGCGTAGTGCATGACAACCTTGTCAATGGGCTGATCGATCAGCAGATCCTCGGTCATGCGCTCCTGGCTGGTAGAGGTCAGCTGGGTAACGGCAATGAGCAGAGGACGGGTGCCGTCGGGTCTGGTCAAGCCTTCCAGCGCTGCTTCCATCATTGCGCAGGTGCCTGCTGCGTGCAAATTGCACATATCAACGTCCAGGCGGGAGAGCACGTTCATAGCCTTCTTTACGGTGTTGGGAATGTCGTGCAGCTTGAGGTCAAGGAAGATCTTGTGGCCGCGTGCCTTGATCTCGCGCACGATGTCCGGACCTTCCGCATAGAACAGCTCCATGCCGATCTTAAGATAGAGAGATTTGTTTTCGAACTTGTCAAGAAATGCAAGTGTGTCTGCCTTGGATGCAAAATCACAAGCAATAATTACGTCTTTTCCCATGAGTGTGCTCCTCCGATAATATCTTGTAAATTTGTAATGCCGTATTTTTCCATAACGCGCGGCAAGTCGTCGATGATGTTCTTGGATGCGCAGGGGTCGATCAGGTTTGCAGCGCCGATCTCCACGGCGGTAGCACCTGCCAGCATCATTTCGATGACATCCTCAGC
>JAFNZX010000265.1 GCA_017382615.1 Clostridia bacterium
AATCTCACAAGCGTAACAATCGGCAACGGTGTAACAAGCATAGGTGATTATGCGTTTTCTTCTTGTTACAGCCTCAAAAGCATAACAATTCCTGATAGTGTAACAAGCATAGGTAGTTATGTTTTTCAAGGTTGTTCCAACCTTACAAGCGTAACAATTGGCAGTAGCGTCACAAGTATAGGTCGTTGATTACTATGCTACGGAGTACGTGCAAAGAGAGATCTCGTATACGCTGCTTGTGCAGGACGCGGATGCTTCCATTGTGCTTGATGAAGCCGGAGAATGCGTCATCCTGCCGGATACCGTCGTATACGTATCCGATCAGGGGCAGGATACTCCCATCGGAGAGGTCACTTCGGTTTCCGTGCAGCAGAACGAGCAGGGCAACGTGGACGTTTGGGTCGTTGTATCCAACAAGGCAAATTATAATCGTAAGCTTGGCTATTTTGCAAATCAGATCAAAATCGCGGTAGGAAAGACCTATACCTGCCGATTTTGCAACCTTTATAGTGAAGCGGTGATCGTAGAGCTGCAGTTAGCGGAAGGGGAGTCTTGACATGAATAAAGCGGAAAACAATAAAAAGCTGTTTTCATCGGGCGGCGTCTTTGTGGATATTTTTATTGGATTATTGATCGCAGCATGCATAGCAGGCATCGTATATCGTTGCTTTATTTATAATCCGAGCGCGCATATCAAAACGGAAGGCTCGTATACGGTATATTTCGAGATCGTGGATGCCCAGCCGAGCTATGTATCCTATCTGGAAAATGGGGATAAGGTGTACGTGGACGGATTGCAGATCGGCACGATTTCTGCTAAGGAAGCGGTGGAGGAGCAAAGCGAAGCTGCCACCGAGGCTGACGAGACGACCAAGCAGCAGGCTTTGTCATTTCTGACAGACGCTATCGCGCTGCATGAGCAGGATAAGGCGACGCAGGTGAAACTGGATCAGGGAACTTTGACCGTCAGTGACAACAATCATACCGTCATGCTCACTCCCGGTATGGAGATTGAAATCTATACCGATACCGTGTCCGTAAACGTTCGTATCTTGCGGATCGTTGAGCACCAAGAGCATTAAGGGCAAACACTCGGATTTTAGCGTACTGAAATGTCAGTGAGCAAAATTATGCAATATGACGAAAATATGTTGCTCCACTTGTCAAAAATTCCTATAGAATGACACTTGATTTTGACACGCGCTTTTGTTATACTTATGGTAGTGAAACTATGCGTATAACCATGTATTACTATCAAAGAAACGGGAGAAATATATGAAGTCTAGTCAAGTAGTTATTACCAATGCGAGCGGTTTGCATGCCAGACCCGCTACCTTCTTCATTCAGAAGGCAAACAGCTACAGATGCTCGATCTGGATTGAAAAGGAAGAACGCAAGGTCAATGCAAAGAGCCTTTTGGGCGTGCTGTCTTTGGGTATTGCCAAGGGCATGTCTGTTACTCTGATCGCAGACGGACAGGATGAAGAGCTTGCACTGCAGGGCTTGCAGGCACTCATCAATTCCGGGTTTGCCGAGTAAGGCACAGGCTTGATTAAAACGGTGTGAGGGACAAAGGCAAGCGTCCGCACACCGTTTTTGCATTTTTATCAAGAGGAAAGGGGGACTATATGACATCCGAACAAAGATTGCAGCAGCTTTTGGATAAGGCAAACGGGCTGCCGCTGACTCCGGGCGTGTACATCATGAAGGATGCAGCGGGCAAGGTGATCTACGTGGGAAAATCCCGTAAGCTCAAAAATCGCGTGTCGCAGTATTTTCAAAACAGCGAAAAGAATGCCAAGACCGCGCGTATGGTAGAGCGCGTGCATGCGTTTGATTATATTCTGTGTGAAACGGAAATCGAAGCACTCTCCTTGGAAAACACGCTCATCAAGCAATATACCCCCAAGTATAATATCCGACTCAAGGATGCAAAGTCCTATCCGTATATCAAAATCACAGACGAGACGTATCCGCGTCTGGTCATGACGCGCAAGAGAGACGCGGACAAAGGCAAATATTTTGGGCCGTATTCGGGTACGTCTACGGTGTACGCAGTGATCGGGTCGTTGCAAAAGGCACTGCAATTGCCCAACTGCAAGCGCAAATTTCCCGAGCAGATCGGCAAGGAACGCCCTTGCTTGTATTATCAGATCAAGCAATGCTGCGGTGTTTGTACGGGCAAGGTAAGCCCTGAGGACTATGCGGATAAGATCCATACGGCGGCAGAAATCTTGCGCGGCAATACCGCATCCGAAAAGCGAAGATTGACTGAGCAGATGTACGCTTACGCCGAGCAGGAGAGATACGAGGCAGCGGCAGTTTGCCGCGATACCATCACAGCACTTGACCGTCTGTCCCAAAAGCAGAGCGTGGTGGGCGCACCGGACGATGATTATGACGTATTCGGCTTGTATGACGACGGTGTGACGAGCGCAATGTCCGTCTTTTTCGTGCGCGGCGGCGTTTGCACCGATAAGCAGGATTACGTATTTGATAAAGAAAACATTACCGATACGGATGCACTGATATCGTTTATTTGTGATCTGTACAGAGGCAGATCGGATATCCCGAGGCTGATCCTGATCTCGTTTGCACCCGATGAGGACGCGCGTGCCACGGCTGCAGAGTTTTTGGGCAAGCTTGCGGGGCGCAGGGTTGAGATCCGTACGCCCGAGCGAGGGACGCTGCGCGCCTTGTGCGAGACCGTAACGGCAAATGCACGCGAGGTTGCGGAAAAGAGCGCAACGCATGAGAGTAAGCGCGAGGGTGTGCTGCTTCGCCTTGCACACCTCTTGGAGCTGGAAAGCTACCCGGCGCGTATCGAGGCGTACGATATTTCCAACTTTGGTAAAGAGCATCTGACCGCAGGTATGATCGTGGCAAAGGAAGCAAGCTTTGCCAAGCGTGATTACCGCACCTTCAAGATCAAATCGGTTGAGGGAACGGATGACTATGCCAGTATGCGAGAGGCACTCTCACGCAGATTTGCGCATCTTGCCGATGAGGAGGGGAGCTTTTCGGAGTATCCCGACCTGATCCTTTTGGACGGAGGCAAGGGGCACGTGGGCGTGGTACGAGAGCTTGCTCGAGAGATGGGGATTGAGATACCCATTTTCGGCATGGTCAAGGATGATTTTCATAAAACGCGCGCACTTTGCACGGATCAGGACGAGATCAGCATTGCCAAGGAAACTGCAGTGTTTCAGTTTGTTTACGGCTTGCAGGAGGAAGTGCACCGCTATACTGTGGGCAGCATGAAAAAGGCGAAGGGTAAGAGTCTTGTTACCTCATCGCTGACAAAAATTCCGGGAATCGGACCTGCCAAGGCAGCGGCACTTTTAAAAATGCCGGGCGGCTTGCAAGCAGTCAAGCGCGCGGATAAGGCACAACTCATGGCGATCAAGGGGATCGGTGAAAAGGATGCCGACACAATTATTGCTTATTTTAATGAAAAGAGATAAAAAACTATGATGAGAATTATTACGGGAAAAGCAAGAGGCTGCAAGCTGTATACGCTGGAGGGCACGGAAACTACACGACCCACTACGGAGAGAGTCAAGCAAGCCATTTTTTCCATGATCCAATTTGATATTGAGGGCAGGGACGTGCTGGATCTGTTTGGCGGTTCGGGACAGATGGGACTGGAGGCAGTGTCGCGCGGTGCGCGCCACGCCATCATCGTGGATAAATCCAAGCCTGCCGTGGACGTCATTTATAAAAATATGCTCAAGACCAAGCTCGCGCCCGATTGCTTTGTGGTCAAGTCGGATTATGCCGATTTTCTCAAGAGCAGACAGGGCAGAGAGCAATATGATATCGTATTCTTGGATCCTCCCTATGCCTCCGACGCGCTATCCGAGTCGCTGCTGCTGCTTTTACGCTACGATCTTCTGAAACCCGGTGCGCGCGTGGTGTGCGAATCGGATAAAGAAAATATCTGGGGCAACCATTTTGCGCTGTGTGACCGCTACCGCGTGATCGGCAAAACGCATCATGCCTCCTCGTTCGTTACCATTCTTGAGCCCGTTACGGAGGAAGAAGCATGAGCCGCGCTATCATACCCGGCAGCTTTGATCCCATGACGTTGGGACATAAGCAGGTGGTCGCTGCTGCTGCCGAGATATTTGAAGAGGTGATCGTGCTGATCATGTATAACGATATGACCAAATACGACAAGGCTGCCAAGGCAAAGGCGTATGTTTTTGATGCAGAGGAGCGCGTGCACATCGCGCGCTTGACCTGCGCGGATATTCCCGGGGTACGCGTGGAAACGCGTAGTGGTCTGTTGATCGATGCTTTTGATGAGTTTGAAGGCAGTGTGATTGTAAAGGGTGTTCGCAACGAGCAGGATTTTGCCTATGAGCAGCGTCATGCTGCCTGGAATCTGGAGCACAATCCACGTGCGCGCACGCTGTATCTGCCCGCAGATCCCGCGTTTGCACACGTCAGCTCCACCTTGGCAAGAGAGCGTATGCAAAAAGGGGAGGATCTCTCCGACATCATCGCACCGAAGGCTCTGGAGTGGATATTACATAACAAGGAGTGATAGAAATGAACGCAAAAATCGTTAGAACCAACTCGATCGTAACTGCTGTTATGCTGCTTTTGTACGCAGGCTGCGGCGTATTGAACATACTCTTAAGGCTGTTGACAAGCCCCTCCGTTATTTCCTTGCCTTCAAGCATGGCTCTTTGTCTGGCAGTATTGATTCCCACCGTTGTGCTCTTGATTTTTGGCATCGCACAAGCCAAGAAAAAGCAGGGAAAGGCTGACCTGATCTTTTCCGTTCTGACCCTTGTCGTCAGCATTGTCTGGATTGTCATGAATGTCTTAGACTGGATGATTGCAGTTTTCAGCAACGTGATCTTTGAAATTTACTACAGAATAGATATTGACGTGCCACTGGGAGATGTGATTTCGTTTCTGTCTTATCTCAACATCGCGTATAGGCTGTTTACCACTGTGATTGCGCTGTATCTGCTTGCCGTGTTTATCATTAGAGTCCTCTGTGCAAAGCAGAAAATGCTGCAGATCAAGGCAGAGCTGCACAAGCCTGCTGCTGCGGTGTTAATGCTTGTGCCCAACCTGCTTTCCTTGATCCGCACGTTTCTCAATCCCGTGTTTGCTCGTATGGGAGAAGAGATGCTTGCTGAGTTTTCCATCATATTTTCGCACGTATCGTTTGGCATCACCACGCTGCTTGCCATCGCGCTTGCCGTTTTCGTCCTCGTATTCGGTTTGATCATCAAAAAGCAGCCTGCAGCTAAGATGCAGGAGTCAGAACCCGCATCCGAGCACAAGCAGCCTGCCGATCTGCCGTTCAACGTTCCCGCAGGCGTCAACCCCAATGACATTTGATTTATAGCTGCCAAATATCAGGAGTCTATATGAAAAAAGCAACGGTTATCATCACCGCAATCCTTGCGGTCATATTAATGCTGAATTTCGGCTTTTTGCTGTACGTTGGCGGTAGCATCGTGTATGATTATACCGATGGGCTGATGGATATTGCTTACGATATATTGTTTTCGTCAATGGGCATTATGGTCACGGTAACTGCCGTTCCCGTGCTGATACAGGACACCGTCCAATACCGTAAAAGGAAAAAGGGAAAGAGAGATCTGATCTTTTCGCTGGTGCTTGTCCTTGTAGGCGTTTTCATGATCTTCTACGGTATCGTTGCATTGTTGGTTTGGTTTCTTGGCGCAAGCTTGTTTATGGAGCTTGAGGACGCCTTGGGTGTATCGTGGAATGTTGAAGAGGCGTTCACGAGTGCTATGCGCGTTATCCGCTGGCTGTTTGCAGCACCCTCGGCACTGTATCTGATTATAGCCCCAACGGTGCGCATGATCTTTACCAAGGAAAAGGCATTGCAATACAGAGTCTTTGTGCATCAGCCCGTGCTGGGCGTCATTCTGTTGGCGCTGACCGTTCTGGGATCCGTTGTCGTCATGCTGCAAAGACCTACAGGCACCGTGATGAAGGTGCTTGGATTTGCCCTCGCTGCGTTTGCCGTTGCATATCTGATCGCAGCGCTTGCAGGGCTTTCCAAGGCGGTCAAGAGGGCAAAGGAAAGGGAGGCGCAGGAAGCGGTAAAGCCGCAGCCCGAGCCCGAGCAAAAGCCGGTACAAAAGAAACCGCTTGACCTGCCGTTCAACCTGCCCGCAGGCGTAAATCCTGACGACCTTTGATATTTTAGATTTTTTAAAGGAGCATAGTCATGAACGCCAAAATTGTCAAAAAGTGTTCTGTCACAGCAATCATTCTCGTTGCGTTGTATTTTTTGGTCGTCCTTATCAATCCGTCTGTTACCCAATCGGTGCAATTTGCAATCTATCATTCTGCATTCCAATACGTTGTTGGAGGGTATTTACCACAAAATCTGATTCTGAGCTTAATGCTATTGATTCCGGCGAAAATGATGTTGGGCTATGCGAAAAGAGAGGATAACCCTGCACTAATACGAACAGAAAAGCTTTCATTGATTGCAGGAGAGATCTTTTTTCTGATAGCAGAGGCATCTTGGTTATTTGATATAGGGAAAGACATATATTTAAAATACTTAGACATCCATCCTCAATCGTTTGATAGATATTATGAAAAATTGATATTGATCAGCAATTTTTCCCGGATAATGAAATTGACCTTTGGTATTGTTGCGTGCTCCGTCGCAGTATTCTTAATCGTTGTATTTTTTATGAGTATGAAAAATGCTGTTATCAAACGAATGCGCTTCAAGGGAGAACTGGTTAAACCTGTTGCAGCTGTACTGATCATTGCCTCGGAATTATTGTACTGGGGATATTACGTAATGAATGTATTGGTTGTAGAGGGAAAACCTATTGAAGAAAAATTTCATGTAATGACTACAGTGAACAGAATATACGCAGTGACTTTTACACTTATTCCTCTGGCGGCCTTAGTATTCATGCTTCTGATGCATTGTATCATCAAAATCAAGCCGGACGATTGGGATGACGTCCCCCCGGATGAAATCGTGTACGTGCAGGCAGAGAATATTATGGAGTAGAATATTAATATTTACACAAAGGAGATTTTTATGAACAAAAAAACCGTGATTTCCAACGTGATCGTTTCGGTCATTGTTGACTTGCTGTTTGCAGGTATTCTGATCGGCGCAGGCGTGTTGGTGCTTTTGTTTCCGCAGATCTTTGGTGCGGTGCTCAGTGCAGCCTATGCTCTGATCGGCATTTCGCTGGTGCTGACCACGATCCCCAATCTTATCGGCGGCATTTTTTCCATCAAGCAAAAGGGCGGCAAGTTTGACCTGATCTTTTCGATTGTGACCGTGGCTGTTGGCGTTGTGCTTGCCATCTACGGGATTATCTCTGCGCTGATCGCAATCGGTATCAGCGGCATCGGTCTGCCTGTTATAATCGGTAGAATCATGAGTGTCATTCGTTTTGTCGTTTGCGGTTTGATCGCGCTTTTCCTGATCGTGCTGCCGCTTATTCGCATTATCAAGGCAGAAAAGAAATTCATGCAGCTCAAGGCAGAGCTGGTCAAGATGACTTTCGGTGTGCTGATCCTTGTGCTGCTGATTTGCGGCTTGGTGGTATATGCGCTCAATGCACTGATCGGTATTTCCTTGATCGTTGTCGGGGTGCTTGCTGCATTTTTCGCTTTGGTCATCTTACTTGTCGGTTTGATCGGCTTAAAAAAGGCTGACAAAAAGTCCCCGCACGTCATTGAAATGGACCTCAACGGCGACGGTATTCCCGATGCCATTATCACAAAGGATGAATAATTGATAAACCCAAAAGACGGTAGGTATGGCACCTATCGTCTTTTCTATTGACAGAAAGACGCAATTTTGCTATAATGTTGCTACAGAAAAGTAATCCGACATCATTTTGAGGTGGCTTATGAGAAATGGAAAGAAATATATTTTGGTTGCCGATGACGAGCGCGAAATCCGCGAGGTGCTGACGCTGCTTTTGTCCGGTGAGGGCTATGAGGTTGTGTGCGCAGAGGACGGGCTTGCTGCGGCGCAGGCTGCCTGCGCACAGATCGACTTGTATATTATTGACGTGAATATGCCGGGGCAGAATGGCTTTATGACAGGCGCTGAAATTCGTCGCAGCTTTGACGCGCCTATCATATTTTTGACTGCATATTCTGCCGAGTCTGATAAGGTCATGGGCTTTGCAGCAGGCGCGGACGACTATATTGTCAAGCCTTTTTCCAACGTAGAGCTGCTGATGCGCGTCAAGGCAATCCTGCGTCGCGGTGTCGCGCCCGCAGCCAAAGAGCAGCAGCCCTCGTCTCACCGTCTTGTGCTGGCTGATTTGGCTTTGGATACAGACAGCCAGAGTGTAATCAAGGACGGGCAAAGCATTGCGCTGACCTATACGGAGTTTAAAATACTTGAGCTGCTGCTTTCCAACCGCAAGCGCATCTTTTCTTTGGATCAGATCTATGAAAGCGTTTGGAATGACAACGCAGTAGGCGACGGTGCCATCATGGTGCACGTCAAGAATTTGCGTAAAAAGCTTGGGGATAACTCCCGAGAGCCCAAATATATCAAGACCGCATGGGGAAGGGGGTATTACGTTGACTGAAAAGACCCCAAATAAGCATAAGCTATCCTTGGAAATTCTGGCAACCGTTGCGGTGTGCTTTGGCGTTTGCTTGATTTTATATCTCTTGCTTGGCTTTGTGGGCAGAAGTATCGTGGACAGCTACTGCTTTTATCACGACGTCTATCTTGACGAATTTGCATTGAGACAGCTGGATAATATCGTTGCAGGTATTGCCTTTATCATTTCCGCGCTGTGCTTTGCCGGTGCGTTTCTCGCACTTTTTGCCAAAAAGCTTGCCTATATTCGCAAAATCATAGCCGGCGTGCATGCCCTGCGGCAAGGAAATTACGATCATCAGGTCGAAGTGGAAGGCAACAACGAGCTGACCGCGCTTGCACAGGCGGTCAATTATCTTTCTGAAAGCGAGCGTGAGCTCAAACGAAGAGAAAGCGAGCTTGCGGCACAAAAGGAGCAGTTGATCCGTTCGCTCTCGCACGATATCCGCACCCCTCTGACCTCCATTATGTCTTATACAGAGCTGCTTTGTACAAAGGAGAGCCTTGATGAGCAGGAGGGACGCGCTTATCTTACCTTGGTAGGCAAAAAAACCGCGCAGATCAAGCAGCTGACCGATATATTGTTGGACGGAGGGCATCGCAGCGTCGAGTATTTTGATCATGCAACATTGCTTTTTGAGCAGCTGGCGTGCGAATTTGAAGAGGCATTGGAGCAGGATTTTTCCGTTTCGGTATCGCTTTCCATCCCCGATACGTTAAAGGGCAGCTTTGACGTGGGCGAGCTGCGCAGGATATTTGACAATCTGATCTCCAACGTGCAAAAGTATGCCGACCCCGCAAGATCCGTGCAGCTTTTCGTGAGCCGGGAAGCACAAGGACTTGTGATTTGTCAAAGCAATGCCGTTGCCGCAAGCCCAAGCGCGGCAGAGAGCTATCAAATGGGCATCTACAGCATTCGTCGTATTGCGCAGAATTACGGAGGCAGCGCAGAGGTCACCAAAACCGACGCCCAATTTGAGATTGTCATAAAATTGTCCGATTTTTGAGCAATCTTTAGAATTCTTCAGAATTATATACCAAATTTCCTTAGAATCGTGTGGTATTCTATAGTCACCGAAGGGGAACACCCCAAAATAAAACAAAAATGAAAGTGAGGAAATTTTATGTATTTTTCTGTATTGGATCTTCTCGTATTGGTATTTGCTGCATTTGCAGCCGTTGCACTGACTGCCGTTGCGCTGATGTTCTTGCTTAAGAACAAGCTTGCAAAGCGTATTGCCTTTTACGCAGCCGTTGCACTTGGCGTGCTGCTTTCATCGGCAGGCATTTACGTTGCCGCAGTATCCGCTCTCCCGCTTTTCGTGGCAGTGGCTGCTGCAGGCTTGATCTTGTCGATCGGTGCGCTGGTATTGGAACGCGTCGGCAAAGACAAAGCAAAGAGCTTCTTGCTTGCAAGAGCAGGCAGCATTGCCGCACTCGCACTTGGACTTTACAGTCTGTTCCTTTGGTAAAATAAAAAAATTCCGAATAGCCCGTTGGTTCGCCAACGGGCTATTACCGTATTGACACATAGGAGAAAGTGTGATAAAATGAACGTAACAGATGGAAAAAGGATGCCCGGATATATTGCGTGCATCTTTATCGGTTTTGTCTGCTTTGTGATCGGATTGGTGCTTTGCTTCCCGGCAATGTTCAAATACAACAGGAGCATATTTTGAAGGAGTAGGAGTCAGGATATGAAAGATCAGCAAATTCAATATTTTTCCGTGCTCGGTGATTCTATCAGCACGCTGGATGGCTTCAGCTATCCGCACGATGCGGTGTACTATACGAACGGACGTAAATTTGAAACAGGTGTATTCTCTCCCGAGGATACCTGGTGGGGGCAGGTGATCGCGCACTTTGGCGGCAGATTGCTTGTCAATGATTCCTTTTCGGGCAGTACGGCTGTCAAAAGCCCCGCCTGCTTTGTAGAGTCTTACGGCTGCAGCGATGAGCGCACGTCGTATTTGCACAAGGGGGAAGGACGCCCTGGCGTGATCATGGTGTTTTTAGGCACAAATGACAGAGGCATACACGCAAAGCCCGCAGCAACAGAGCAGGCAGACTGGGAAGATCTGTCCGTATTCTCAACAGCGTATACAATCATGCTGAAAAAGCTGCGTGCAAATTATCCCGACGCGCAGATCTGGTGTCTGACGCTGCCCGTCAGCACGTGGTCAGCAAACGTACATTATAAATTTCCGTTTACCTTTGCAGGGAGCCACGTGGAGGAGTATTGCGCCGTCATCCGTGATTGCGCAAACAAGCAGGGCTGTCGCGTCATTGATCTGTATGCGCAAACCCTTGCGCGACCATACGATACCGTGGACGGCTGCCATGCAAATGCATCCGGCATGAAAACACTTGCAGACGCCGTACTGGCAGAGCTGCAAGAGGGGAAAGGGGAATAAGATGCAACGCCTGAAGCAAAACCGTGCGGCAAGCTTTGTCATCATCGGTGTCGTATATGCGCTTGCAACCTTGGTTGGCGTGCTTGTGTATCGTATGCTTGATTTTGATTGGTGGATCTCGCTGCTGATTGCGGACGTTGCGGCAACCGTGTTTACCTTTGCTTGTAGCATCATATTTGGTAACGCATCTGTATATGATCCCTATTGGAGCGTGCAGCCGCCCGTGATACTGGTTGCATTTGCACTTGGCAGGGAATTGACCGCGCTTGGCGTGCTGCTGCTTGTTGCAGTGTCCTATTGGGCTGTGCGTCTGACCGCAAACTGGGCGTACACCTTTGGGAACTTGACGCATCAGGATTGGCGATACACCATGCTGCATGAGAAAACGGGAGTCTTTTATCCCTTTGTCAATTTTGTCGGCATACATATGGTCCCCACGCTGGTGGTTTGGGGCTGCATTCTGCCCGCAGTGTATGCCGTGCGCGAGGGGCTTGCAGCCAATCCCGCAAGCATTGCATTTGTGCTTTTGTCTGTGTTTGCCGCAAGCATGCAGGGCGTTGCAGATATCCAGATGCATACCTTTCGTCGCCACCGTGACGGCGCGTTTATCCGCCGCGGACTGTGGAAATATTCACGTCACCCCAATTACCTTGGTGAGATTTTGATGTGGTGGGGCGTGGGACTTGCCGTAGTGTGTGCCGCTCCGCAGGCGTGGTATCTGCTTGGCGGCGCTATCGCCAATACCGTGCTGTTTTTGGCTGTCAGCATTCCGCTTGCCGAGGGGCGGCAGTCCCGCAAGCCCGGTTATGCAGAATACAAAAAGCAGACGCGCATGCTGCTGCCTATTCGGAAACGAGGATGACTTATGAATAACGTCAACAAAACCTTATATATCCCGCTGTACGGCAAGGCGTACGTCAGCAGTCGCGGACTCTTTCTGCACGATCCCAAGGCGGAGCAGATCTGGGCAGCCGAGGGCTTTGCGCTGCGGGGAAAATCCAAGTCCAAGTGGCTGGCGTACTATATGGGTATTCGCTCCGCCGTATTTGACGGTTGGGTGCGTGAGCGTGTTGCAAGCAACCCCGATGCGGTGATCCTGCATATCGGATGCGGCATGGATAGCCGCGCTGCGCGTATCGGTAAGCATCCTTTGTGGTACGACGTGGATTTTCCCGACGTCATTGCCGAGAGAAAACGCTACTTTACCGAAAACGAATATTACAAAATGATTGCGGGTGACGCACGCGATTGCGCCTTTCTCGCACATGTCCCGCAGAAAAAGCACGCCGTCGTGGTCATGGAGGGTATCAGTATGTATATGACGCACGCCGAGCTGCAAAGTGCCCTTGCAGCGTTGAGCGCGCATTTTGAGAGCATTGAACTGCTGATGGATGCGTATTCCGAGCGTGCAGCTCGGCTTTCAAAGTATAAAAATCCCATCAACGACGTAGGCGTGACGCAGGTGTGGGGCATAGATGACCCGACCGTGATCGAGGCGGGCGGCATTGCCTTTGTCCGCACGCACGATATGACGCCCGCGCACTATATTGAGCAGCTGAAGGGAAGCGAAAAACGCATATTTGCCAAGCTGTACGCAGGCAACTTCTCGCGCAAGCTGTATCGGCTGTACGAGTACCAAAAACACACATAGGAGAACGTATGAAACGGATGCTTGAAACCGAACGCCTCGTGCTGCGCGAGTACGTACAGAGCGATTTTGACGCCTTGTACGCCATTTTGTCCGATCCCGAGACTATGCGGCATTATCCTAAGCCTTACGACAAAGACGGCACGCAGCGCTGGCTGAATTGGAGCTTTGATAACTATCAAAAGCACGGTTTTGGTCTTTGGGCGATCGAGCTCAAGGAGAGCGGCGAATTTATCGGAGATTGCGGCATTACCATGCAGCCCATTGACGGTGCGTGGCTGCCCGAGATCGGGTATCATGTAAACAAGCACCATTGGCGTCAAGGATATGCCAAGGAGGCTGCAAGGGCTGTGCGTGATTGGTGCTTTACGCACACCGATTTTGATGCGGTGTATTCTTATATGACCGCTTCCAACGTTGCGTCCTATTCCACCGCAGCCTCAATCGGCATGACGCGCATCAAGCAATATGACGATGACGGCACGCCGCATTTTGTTTACCGCATGACAAGACAAGAGTGGACAG
>JAFNZX010000266.1 GCA_017382615.1 Clostridia bacterium
GGACTATGCGCTCGGCTTGAGAATCAGCCGTGAATATCGCATAGGACGCATCTATGACGTGCTTTACTGCTGCCGCAGATGGGAAGGAAATTCCGATGCGGCTCTGGACATCGAGTACGAGCAATTTTCGGATGCGTTGGTGGTCGGGCAGCTGCAAGTGCTGTTGGAGCGCGAGCAGGGATTGCCGCCAAAGGAGTGCCGCATTTTGGTACAATGGGGCGAGGACGGCGGCGTGCGCGAGGTGACGCTGTTTCTTTCGGGCAAGGCGATCTGGCGCGATCCCGATCCTCTTTGTGCGTACGTGGAAGAGCTTTTGGACTGTGAATGTAAGGTAGTATTGGAGTAGAGAGATGTATACAAACGGTGTTTCGGAGATTACGGGGACTGTGGGGCAAATGAAAAAGAGCGGCAAGCTGTGGATCGTGGTGCTGGGCGCGATCGTGGGCTTGGGGCTTTTGGTGGTGGGCAGCTTTGAATTGCCTATAGGGAAAAGTGCGCAAAAAAATACCGCTGCCGTGACAGACGAGCAAAGCGAGCTGCAGGCGTATAAGCAGGAGCTTTCGCGCGAGATCGCGGGGCTTTGTGCCGAGGTGCAGGGCGTGGGCAGGGTGCAGGTCGTGGTCACGCTGTCGGGTGGGTACGAGTACGTATATGCCCGCGATCTGGAAAGCAAAACGGACAGCGACAGCTATACGTGGGAGGAAAGCTACGTCATCGTGGGATCGGGCAGTGCGCAAAGCCCTTTGCTGCTGGTCAAAAAGCAGCCCGAGATTGCAGGCGTGGGCATTGTGTGCACAGGCGGGGGAGATGCGCGCGTGCAAAACGAGCTGACTGCATTGGTAAGCGCGGCGTTTGGCATCGGGACAAATAAAATTCACGTCAGCGGTGCACAAAACGAATAAAGCATGCATATTTGGCTTGCGCTCACAATAAGATATAGCGTAAAACAAAAACGGAGGGCTTACATATGAACTTCAAAAAGGTACTCAATACCATAGGCGATTTTTTCAAGAAAATGGGCAAGCGCAACCTGATCATTGCGGGCGCGGTCATCATGATCGGTCTTGCGGTCTACGTCAACTGGATCTTCTTTGCGGGGGACACCAAGGACGATTCCTTCAATTACGATCAGAGCGCGGGCATGAACACCAACTACGGCACCACGCTGGGCACGGGCTCGAACACGGGCAATCAGAATAGCACGTCCGCAGATGCCAATTCCTACTTCAGCAGCGTGCAGGTTTCCAGACAAAAGGCGCGTGACGAGGCACTTGAGGTGCTCAATTCCGTGGTAGATAACGACAACGCCACCGATCAGGTCAAGGCGGAGGCGGTTGCCGAGATCAGACAGATCGCATCCGAAATGGAGAACGAGGCAAAGATCGAATCGCTGATCAAGACCAAGGGGTATGCGCAGTGCGTAGCGGTCATCAGCGGCGAGAACGTCAGTATCGTACTGCAGCACGAGGGCGAGCTGAGCGCGGCAGCGCTTGCGCAGATCAATGCCATCGTCTACGAGCAGACCGGGATTTCGGCCGCAGGGATCAGCATTATTACAAGAGAATAAGGGCGTACGCAAAAAGAGGTCGGACTAACCGACCTCTTTTAATTGTATTTTGTTACTCTTGAAGGTTCTTTCTTTCAATTTTTGCCACGGATTCATCTTGATAGACTTTGCGGCTACGCAAAACAGCCAGCAGGCAAACGATGACAGCCGAGTAAACAACAGCAATGACGGATCGCAGAACGGGAATTGTCATATTGACCCAAGGACCCATGCAGAATTGCGTTACGAACGTAATGGGATTGCGGGTCTGATTCATTAAAAATAGCACCAAATAAGAAAACTCCGAAACGAGTGCAATGATACCGTAAAGGGTAAACATGACCTTTCCCTCGGTTTTGATGTAAGCAATCAATTCTTTTTTGGGGTCAAATTTGCCTGTGTGCTCGGCATAGGTATCCAAGCGATTGCGCATACGGAATATATAC
>JAFNZX010000267.1 GCA_017382615.1 Clostridia bacterium
GTTTGAGGATGACGTGCGCAAGCTGCGCATCGCGTATTCGCCCGTAAACGCAGAATAAGGACAAGGCAGGGGGGCGCATGGAATACGTTCTGGAAATGCGGAATATCTGTAAGGAATTTCCCGGTGTCAAGGCACTGGACGGCGCGCAGCTGTGCGTGCGCCCCGGCAGCGTGCACGCGCTCATGGGAGAAAACGGTGCGGGAAAATCCACGCTGCTCAAGTGTTTATTCGGTATTTACCGTAAGGATAGCGGCAGCATCCTGATCGACGACAGGGAGGCAGACTTCAAAAGTCCTGCGGATGCCATGGCGCACGGGGTTGCCATGGTGCATCAGGAGCTCAACCAAGCCCTGCGCCGCAGCGTGGCGGATAACGTGTGGCTGGGCAGATATCCCACGCGCGGCGGATTTGTGCGCGAGCGGTATATGCAGGAGCGTACGCGCGAGCTGTTGGAGTCCTTGGATATGGACGTCGATCCTGCGCGCATTATCGGCACCTTGTCGGTTGCCGAGCGGCAGATGGTCGAGATCGCCAAGGCGGTGTCCTATCACGCCCGCGTGCTGGTGCTGGACGAGCCCACATCTTCCTTGACCGACCGCGAGGTCGAGCAGCTGTTTGTTGTGATAGAAAGGCTCAAGGCGCGCGGCTGCGGCATCGTGTACGTTTCGCACAAGATGCAGGAGATATTGCGCATATCCGACGAGGTTACGGTCATGCGTGACGGCAAGTATATCTCCACCGATCCCGCCGCCGCGTTGACTACGGACAAGATCATTGCCAAAATGGTGGGCAGGGAGCTTGCAGATCTGTATCCTGCCGAGCAGCGCGAGATTGGCGAGCAGTTGCTGTTGGTCGAGCACCTTTTTGGCAAGGAGCTTTCGGATATTTCCTTTTCCCTGCACCGCGGTGAGGTGCTGGGGCTGTGCGGACTTGTGGGGGCGGGGCGTACCGAAATTTTGGAAACGCTGTTCGGCATGCGTCCTGCCACGGGCGGACGCGTGACGCTGGCAGGCAGGGAGCTGCGTGTCAAAAAGCCTGCGGATGCCATCAAGGCAGGGCTTGCGCTTTTGACCGAGGAGCGGCGTGCTACGGGCATTTTTGCCGGGCTTTCCTTAACGGATAATGCCTGCGTGGCGCGCTTGAAGTCCTACCGTGGGGCGTTGGGGCTTTTGCGCACGGGGAGCATGCACAAGGATACCGATCATATCATCCGTGACCTGCGCGTGCGCTGCGCGGGCAGAAATACGCCCATCAAGCTGCTCTCGGGCGGCAACCAGCAAAAGGTGATCTTGGGCAGGTGGCTTTTGACCGAGCCCGAGGTGCTGCTTCTGGACGAGCCGACGCGCGGCGTGGACGTGGGGGCAAAATCCGAGATCTATGCGCTGATTGCAGAGCTTGCAGGGCGCGGCAAGGGCGTGATCATGGTTTCAAGTGAGATGCCGGAGCTGATCGGCACGTGTGACCGCATACTGGTGGTGTCGGGGGGCAGGATTGCGGGCGAGCTTGTGCGCGGTGCGTACAGTGAACAGGAGCTGATGAGCTTAGCGGCAAAATACGTTTGACGGAGAGTGAGAACATGGAAGAGAGAGAAACGGTGGGCGTGCTTGGCAAAGCCAAAGCCGGCATTGGCAATTTCAAGGCGCTTTCGGGACGGGAGCGCGCAAGGGCGCTCAAAAACGGGGTATTGGATAACGCCTTATATATACTGATCGCGCTGTTTGTGATTGCGGTTTTTGCCTATAATCCCAGCTTTTTATCAGCGGATTCGGTGGTCAATATCCTCATGCAGTCCGCCTCGCGCCTGATCATGGCGCTGGGCGTGGCAGGCATTATCGTGTTGACGGGTACGGATCTGTCTGCAGGCAGGTGCCTCGGTCTTTGCGCCTGCATTTGTGCGTCACTGCTCCAGTCAAACGCGGTCATGGGGAAAATGTTCCCCACGCTGTCGTATAGCGCGTGGCTGATCCCGCTTGCGCTGCTAATCAGTATGCTGGTAGGCGCGTGCGTGGGCGGCTTTAACGGCTTTATGGTGTCGCGCTTTAAGCTGCATCCCTTTATCGTCACGCTTGGTACGCAGCTGATTCTGTACGGCGGCGTGATGTGGTACGTGTCCTTGGGGCAGAACAACAGCGCACCCATTGCAGGGCTTGATCCGGGCTATACGAGGCTGGTCACGGGCGGCATCAATATAGGCGGCGTACAGATCCCCAATTATCTATGGATCGCGGTGCTGGTGACGCTGATCGTGTGGGTGATATGGAATAA
>JAFNZX010000268.1 GCA_017382615.1 Clostridia bacterium
CGCTGTCGTTTGCGCAGGCTACCAGCGCAGGAAAGCTGATGGGTCAAGACCTCATGCAGATGATCAATGCCGGATTCAATCCGCTGAACACCATTGCACAACAGACGGGCTTGACGGTTGGTCAGCTCAAAGAGATCATGAGCGGCACCAGCGAGGAAGCAAGAGAAGTCATGCTAAAAACGAAGGGGCTGACGGATTACGGCAGACAGATCATCGAGCAGAACTATATTTCCGCAGAAAACCTTTACAGCGCACTTGAGGCGGCAACTTCCAAGGGCGGCCTGTTTTACAAAGGCATGGAAGAAGCAAGCAAAACAACCAACGGATTACTTTCTACAATGAAAGACACCGCGAATGAATTGCTTGGCAATTTCCTATACCCTGTATCAAAATTTCTGCGTACCAATATATTGCCCGGAACTATTGGGTTGCTTGACGCGATTAGTGCTGTTGTCGAAGGGGAACGAGGAAGCACGGGAAAAGCAGCGGAACTCGGTACAAATCTCATTGTCAACATTATCAACGGCATTGCTGATGGTGCTGAAAAGATTGCGGGTCCCGTGATGGCAGCCATCGGCGGTGTTTTGATGCAAATTGACGTTTCTAAATTAGCAGGCGCGGGAGGCAAACTGATCGGCAGACTGGTTAACGCGATTGCGACCATGCTGCGCCGTGGCGGCGAAACTCTTGCGCTGATCGCGCCTGACATTATTTCCGCAATACCCGTATTCCTCGAAGCGTTATTTTCGAGCGTGGATTTTGCAGCTGCAGCAACCACTTTCTTTGCAAATGCGGATATATTGCAGCCGATGCTGCCTGCGCTCGTAACGGCTGCGCTCTCTACATTGCCCGAAATTATTTCTGTTGTGATGGACGGGCTGTCAAAGGCGGCACCAGAAATCGCGTCAGCGTCGTTCGACGTTGCTCGGAGTGTTATAACTGGAATTGCAAATGCTGTTATACAATTTGCGATTGATATTATACCAACATTCTTAAATAGTGTCATAAATTCTATATTTGGAGCAGGAGAAACCGCGCTTGGGTATATGAGCGTTTTGTTCTCGCAAGTAGGTTTATCAGGGGCTGCAGCAGATCTTGACAAGGCACGCGGTTGGCTGAAAAATAACATGCCTGCGCTTTCGTGGGAAAGCGGATTTACTATCCCGACAAACACAAAGAGCGTAGAAAGCACAACCACGGTCGGCGATATTTCCGTGAATGTCAGCGTACCCACAACCAACGCAAGCCCCGAGGACATCGGCGACGCTGTTGCGGAGGCTATGGCGATTGCGCTTGGCGAATACACCGGCAGAAAGGGGGCTACACATGGCACGAAACCAATTATGGCTCGATAACGTATGCAATGAGGACGTAGGTGTTACGGTTGGCGAATTTACGCTTTCCGCACCCGTTCCCCGCGTGAATACAATCAAAGTGCCCGGCAGAAACGGTGATTTGCATATCTATGACGGATCATACGAAAACCGCACGGGCAGCTGCACAGCCCATGTGTTCCACCCCGACAACGTCAAGGCAGAAATGGCAAAGGTGCAGCAATGGCTGCTTGGCGGTATGGGATATCGCAGGCTTGTCACGGACGAAGACCAAGAGCATTTTTTGCTTGCAAGAGTCACGAACGGTGCAGACGTTGCCGCAAGGATCAACAAGATTGCCCCCTTCTCGCTCAGATTTGATTGCATGCCGCAAAGATACCTCACGGCAGGGGAAACGCCCATTGAATTAAAAGCGTCCTCTACGGTGAAAAATCCGACCTCATACGAGGCTGCACCGCTGTACGAGATCACGGGTGACGGCACGGTTACAATAGGAGTCAACGGCGACTCGCTGACCGTTTCCGACCTTGGCGTTTACTTTTACCCCCGTACCATATACTATGACGCAGAAACCGGTAACGCTTACACGCCCGAAGACGCAAACGCCAACAGCCGCGTGGCAACCGTTGGCGAAATGAAGCTGCGCGGCGGTGACAACGCGATCACAATTGAGGGCAGCGTGGAAAGCGTCAAGATCGTTCCGAGGTGGTGGGAGCTATGAAACCTGTATTATACGCATGGGCAGCGTGGGACAGCGGAGAACGCGAAGGAAACGGCAAAGGCATTCTTGCTGATGCTGTTTCCTGCACGGTGACCGAGGAAATCAACGGCGTTTTTGAGCTGTGCATGAAGTACCCTATCACGGGCATACACGGCAAAGAAATCGTAGAGCGTGACGTGATCGTGGCAAAGCCCAACCAAACGCAGAGGGCGCAGCCGTTCCGCGTTTATAGAATGTCGCGCCCTATAGGCGGCATTTTTACCGTCTACGCGCGGCATATCTCCTACGACCTTGATGATATCCCCGTTGAGCCCTTCAAGGCCCTGACGGCAAA
>JAFNZX010000269.1 GCA_017382615.1 Clostridia bacterium
CCTGCTCCCGAGGGCCTTGTATCCGTACGCTTTGAGCTTGGCGGCGGTGAGATGAACGGGGCAGCAGAAACGATTTACGTGACTGCAGGTACGAGCATCGAATTGCCCGTTCCCGAATATCATGGATATACCTTTAAGGGTTGGTATTTGCATGCGAATGACGAATATCACGTGACATCGCCTTACCGCGTTCACGAGAGTCAGGCTCTGGTGGCAAAATGGGAAGCCGGAGCACTGATTACCGGTACCAAAATTTACAATCTCAATGATCTCAAGAGCATTAACTATAATCTCAACGGCACGTACGTGCTAATGAACGACATTGACTGCAAGGGCATGCCGCTGCCCACAATCGGAAGCACCGATGCCCCCTTCGCAGGCTTGTTTGACGGACAGGGATACGCAATCAAAAACTTTACTATGGAGGTTGACGGAAGCGGCTACATGGGCGTTTTTGCCAAAAACAACGGTACGATCCGTAACTTACGCATTCTGGATTTTTCTGCAAACGTGACTGCCATCAGTGCAACGACTTTGTATATGGGCGGTATTTGCGGTGTCAATGTCGGCACTCTGGAGCGCTGTGAGGTGGACGGAAGCCTTGTTACAAAGGTTACAAATACACGCTACGTCGGATTGGTTGCAGCTTTGAATAAGGGCGTGATCCGTGATTGCTCTGCAAACGGAATGGCATCCGGTGAATCGGCATCCCTGAGCAACAATGCCTACTATGTCGGCGGCGTTACGGGCAGTAACGCAGGGCAGGTCGTATCTTGCTTTGCCAACGTGATCGTCAAGGGGCGCGGCAAGGCGTATAGCACCAGAGGCGCAGGAAACGTAGGCGGTATCGTGGGATTGAATCAGGAGAACGCGCGCATTGAGCGCTGCTTGGTATTGGGAAGCGCAGACGGTGATACGGATATGGGCGCATCGCAGGTTTGCTATGTAGGCGATATTGCCGGTAAGAGCAACGGCGCGATCTCTGCTTGCTATAAGAGCAGTGGATTTTTGATTATCGAGGGCAGCACCACCAATGCATACGCATCCGGTATGCACAACGACGTGCTCAATAATTCTGATTTCTACAGCGTGACGCTTGACTGGTCTGCTGACGTTTGGGATTATTTCAATCTGGCATTTGAAAATAACGTTTTCCCCCAATTGTATTAACTTTTTCTCCCCGCTGCACCTCGGTGCAGCGGGGAATTTCTTGCTATATAGACGGTGTTTTCCTCTCACCGCCTGCAATAACGAAAATAACCTCCCGACCCGAAAGGGCAGGGAGGTCTTTTGCGTTTATTTGTAAATCATTTCCAATTATTCGTCCACTCTCTTGATGTCTGCACCAAGTGCTGCCAGCTTGCCGACGATGTTGTCGTAGCCGCGCTCGATTAACGAGATTTTGGAAATCTGCGAGGTGCCCTGTGCACGAAGAGCGAGGATAATGAGTGCTGCACCTGCGCGCAGGTCGGTGGATACCACGGGTGCACCCGAGAGCTTTTGGTTGCCGTTAAAGGATGCGGTTCTGTCGGAGACCGAGATCATGGGACCCATCTTCTGGAACTCGTTGATGTATCTGAAGCGGTTGTCCCACACCATTTCGCTCATGCGGGAAACGCCGTCTGCAACGCACATCAGTGCGCTGATCTGGGGGTGCATGTCAGTGGGGAAGCCGGGGTAGGGCTGGGTTACGACGTCGGTTGCGATCAGCTTGCCGTCACTATGTACTGTGATGGTATCCGTGCCGATCTCCAGCTTAACGCCCATTCTCGAGAGAACGGAGCAGACCGATTCCATGTGCTTGGGGATGACGTTGTGCACGCGAACGCAACCGCCCGTCATAGCAGCGGCAGCCATGTAAGTACCCGCCTCGATCATGTCGGGGACGATGGTATGGCGGCATCCCTTGAGCTCCTTGACACCGCGCACCTTAATGCTGGAGGTGCCTGCACCGGTAATGTCCGCACCGCAGTTGTTTAAGAAGTTGACCATGTCAACGATATGGGGCTCCTGCGCAGCACCCTCAATGCTGGTCACGCCATCCGCAAAAACGGATGCGAGAATGCAGTTGACGGTAGCACCGACGGAAGGGAGGCGGAAGTAGATGGAATTGCCGTGCAGACCCATAGGGGAGACAGCGTTGATGTAGCCCTGCTCAACGGAGATCTTTGCGCCAAGTGCCTCAAAGCCCATCAGGTGCAGATCGAGCGGGCGTACACCGAAATCGCAGCCGCCGGGATAGCCCACGTGTGCTGTGCCGAAGCGACCGATCTCAGCGCCGATGACGTATGCCGAGCCTCTGATCTTGCAGACTAAATCGTAAGGAGAGCAGCCGGGCTTAACGTCCGTTGCGTTGATGCTGATGGTGGTCTTGTCAAGATACTCGACCTTTGCCCCCATGCCCTTGATGATGTCAAGCAGCATAGCGATATCGCTGACGGCGGGCACGTTGTCAATAATGCAGGTATCAGACACAAGCAGGGTAGCGGCAATGATAGGCAAAGCGGCATTCTTCATGCCGTCAATATACACGTCGCCGTTGAGAGGAAGTCCGCCGTTGATGATGATCTTTTCCATAATAATCTCCAAAATCGCCTTGATGAATTAGGGGTGTGTCGTGCCTGCTCCAAGGGTCGAAAAAGTGTCGCTTTGGTCGTTTTTCGTCGCTTGTGTGTGAGTGCATTTATTATAGCATATTATAATTAATAAGTAAATATATCGCCGCCATTGTTAACAAAATATTTACAATATAATTCCAATCATAAATCGATATGCGTAGCATTATGTCGTATTACGACACGAGAACGGTTGTTCTAAATACGCTCTTTACATAATGAAACACACTATGAATATAACGAATAACATATGAATATGTCGAAACAAAGAATAATCTGTAAATAGCAAAGACATATAATTTGTCGTACTGCGACATTATACGATACAGTACGACATAACCCATGGCGAACAAAGCGCAAAAAAAGCCCCGGAAACGGGGGCAATTACGCTGCTTGACGACTGCCGTCGGCTATCTTTTCCGAACGACCCGAACGCGCAAAAAAACACCCTCATGGCTACTGTATGCAGCCTTGAGAGTGTTTGTTACGTTATTCGCTTACCAAGCCCAGATGCTTGTAATACGCCACCGTCAGATCCACCACCATGCCGTAGCTGGCAGTGCCCTCGGTGCCTTGGAATTTGAGAAAGGTATCGTTGACCGCGCCCGAAACCGTGCCTGCGGTGCTGTGCTGGTACTTGGAAAAGAAGCTGTTGTAAGCGCGCATTTCGCCCTTGACGTCTGCGGGCAGAGCGTTGCTTGCCTTGGTGTAAAGCTCGGGGTTTGCGCGGTAAAGCGCGTTCGCCACGTATTCGTACATATTGAGGTAAGCGCAGTAGCGCACGTATGCGTCGTCGCTTTCCATACACACGAGAAATGCGATCATGTTGGCTTCATCCTCCCTGGCAATGCCGCGTTGGTGCGCCAGCTCGTGCGCAGCGGTATAGGGAATGGTGTAGTCGGGGAAGGCAACGTCAATGTTCGCCTCGCCTGTAAAGTAGGAGTAAACGCCCGTGATGTGCGTGTAGTTCATCAGCTCGCTGAGCATGACGGGCTTGAGTCTGGTATCGTAGTGGTCAATGAATTTGTGCTCCTTACAGAAGGTATCGTACGCGTCCAGCAGCTTATCGTTCATCTCGGGAAGCGAGTAGGGCATGACCGAAAAACCGTCCGCTGCGTAGGTCATATTCTCGTGCTCCTCGGTGACCTTCTGGGCAAGGATCAATGCCGTTTGGTACAGCTCCTCTGCACTGACCTCCTTTTGGTCAAGCCCCAGCTTTTGGTCAAGCGTTGTGCCGTGATAGCCGGTGGCAAAGGTGAAGACGAACATAGAAAGCAGCATACTGATTATCGCTACCAGAATACCCACAAAGCTCCACGTGCTGCGCCAGGTGTCACAGCGGTACTTGGCGGCATACCAGACGGCAAGACCGAAGATGACGGGTAAGAGCAAGAGCAAAGCCTCCCCCAGCGAAAAGGGAATCCAGCCCGTCAATGCTGCAAGCGTGCGGCGAAAGATTTCGCTGACGTTTTGATTGAACAGATCCGCAAAAGCGGGGAAGATGCGTGCTGCCAGATAAATGAGTAATGCAAGGGCTGCAATGCCGTAGCAGACAAAGCACCATTTGGGCAGCCGCTCGTGCTTCGGATGCACGGCACGCCACTCCTCGCGCTCATCCGGCGATAGTGCGGCGTATTCCTTTGCCGAGATGACCGACGGCAAAATTGGTTCGTTTTGTTTTTTCATGAGTACCTCGGAAAATAGTGATGTATCAGCGCAAGCATGTCCGCGGCAACGGGGGCTTGAACGCATATGCGCCCGTCTGCAAAGGGCAGGGGAAACTCCAGGCTGAGCGCGTGCAGGGCGTGACGGTCAATGCGTGCGTCGGGCGTGCCGTAAAGATCGTCGCCAAGCAAAGGGTGACCGATATACGCGAAGTGCACGCGGATCTGGTGCGTGCGCCCCGTGCGCGGCTTGACGCGCACAAGAGAAAGACCGCCGTACGCGTCCAGCACCTCGTAGTCGGTGATCGACGCCTCGCTGGGATCGGTAGAGTCGGGGCAGGTTGTGCGCATAATCACGCTGTCTGCCATACGGCGGATACCGCATGCAATGGTATGGATCTTTCCATCCACGGGCAACTCTCCCGTGACGATGGCAAGGTAGGTTTTTTGCACCTCACCCGCTTTGATGGCAGCGGTCAGCATGCCGGATGCCACCTTGTCCTTGGCGGCAAGCACTACGCCGGAGGTATTGCGGTCAAGTCTGCCCATGGGGCGGAACACAAAGGGAATACCGTCCTTTGCATACCGATATGCAAGCGCGTTTGCCAGCGTATCGTCATGATGATTGTGCGAGGGATGCGTGGGCATGTGCGGCGGCTTGTTCATGGCAATGACGTGCGCGTCCTCGTAAAGCACCTTGATGGGAATGTCCGCAGGCGGTACGTTATGTGAGGCGCGTTCCGCCGTGTCGTCAATGGCAAGGCAGAGGCGGTCGCCTTCCTTAAGCACGCAGCGCACGGTCACGTGCGCACCGTTGACGGTAATGCCGTTCTCGGTCTGCTTGAGCACGGTCAGCATGCGCGAGGAGATGCGCAGGGTATAGCGCACGTAAGAGAGCACGGTTCTGCCGTGGTGCTCTTTATCAATGATAAATTCCATACGAATCTCCTTTGCTGTGTGATAACAGTTATTATACCATGGATTTGTGAAAATTACAATGCGTAAAGTGTGAATAAAACATACTGCGCGATTTTTTTGCATACATTGTATCGAAAATCTTGAAATAGGAGCGTGAAATATGAAACCTGTATGGAAAATTCTGATCGTGTGCGCCTTGACTATAGGCTGTCTTTGCGCATTTTGCACCTTGGGCGCATCGGCAGCCGACCAAAAGCCCGTGCCGCTCAGTCCTGCCTTGCACGTGCTTGCCGCCAAGACCGACATGCGCGTGGCAACCTTGGTGGGCAACGAGTACGTCTTCAGTAAGCAGGATTTTGCCCGCGCCATGAATTTGTCCTATATTGATTACGTCACCATTACCAAGCTGCCCGATCCTGTCGAGGGGGCTTTGTACGTGGGTTCTGACGGCGTGGTCACGGGGCAGACCCTGCGCGCAGCGGATCTTTCGCTTTTGACCTTTGAGCCGGCTACCACGGCTGTGGGGCAGAGCAGCTTTTGCTTTACGGTGGGCGGCAGCGCGTACGAGATGACCTGCATCGTGTGCACGCTGACAAGCGTTAACGCCTCTCCCACCACCGCAGCCGTGCCCGCGCAGTCAAGCAGCCTGCGCGTGTATGCCAATACGCCCGCCTGCGGGGTGCTGGGCGGCTATGACCCCGAGGGGGACGCCTTGACCTTTGAGGTCGTCAGCTATCCCGAAAAGGGCATCGTGACCTTGACCGATACCGCCACGGGCGCGTATACCTATCGCCCCGGCAAGGACTTTGTGGGCACGGATGCCTTTACTTACGTCATCCGCGACCAATACGGTAACTACAGCGCAGCGGGCAAGATCAGCATCACGGTGCAGGCGTGCACGCTGGGGCGCAGCTTTGACGACCTTGACGGAAAAGCCTGCCTGACCGACGCCTTGCGCATGAGCGAGCTGGGGCTGATGAGCGGCACGCAAAAGGGCAGTCTTTACTGCTTTGAGCCCGAAAGGGAAATGTCGCGCGTGGATTTCCTCGTTACCGCCATGAATGCGGTTGGCATGACCTGCGCACCCGTATCCGGTACGGGCTTTGCGGATGACGGTGAGATCCCCGATGCCATGAAGGGCTACGTCAAGACCGCCTACGAAAAGGGCTACGTGAGTGCGACGGGCAAGCAGGGCGAGCTGTACTTTAAGCCCAACGAGATCATTTCGCGCGGCGAGGCTGCGGTGATTTTGTCGAATCTGATCGGCTACGCCAACCAAAAGCTGCCCGTCAGCTTTACCGATACCGTGCCCGCCTTTGCCGAGGATGCCGTGGTGTCGCTGTATTCACTGGGTATTTTGCAAACACCCGACGGCAGCGTGCAGGCAAGCGCCGCCATGACCCGTGCCGACGTGGCAATGTGGCTGGCAAAGACCATTTCGCTCATCAAAGGTAATTGATCGCCCGCGCATCTTTGATTAACCGTAGGGCAGGGGCTTGCTCCTGCCGCACCCGTAGGGGCGGATTCCATATCCGCCCTTTTTCGATACTCAAAATGTTCTTTGCACCTACATGGTGCGTCGAGGCGCCGCCCCCTACCGGTTGACATATCGGTTTGTGCGAGCCTTTACGAAGCATTTTGGATTTACAATCCGTTTGTCGGTTGGGTGCGGCGCCCTTCGACGCACCGCTTCCATTCTATGTTACTTTTTTGCGGACAGTCGAGGACGCCTGTCCCTACAAAACGATAAACGCCCCACGAAAGTGAGGCGTTTTATGTTATACGATCAATTAAAATTGCTGCTCATCGTCCTTCATCGTTACCAAAAGGCTCGGCAGCTCAAAAATGCTGCGAATGGCGTGCACCTTGATGCCGGGGCATTCAAAGGGTCGCTTTTCTACGTTACGGTAGGGAATGACCGCGGTGGTAAAGCCTAAACGTGCCGCCTCCTTGACGCGGTTTTCCGCGTGCGATACCGCGCGAACCTCGCCCGAAAGTCCGATCTCGCCCACGGCAATCAGTCCCTCGGGGACAACGCGGTCTGTCAGCGAGGAAATGAGTGCCAGCGCGACCGAAAGATCCGCTGCGGTTTCGTCAAGTCGCAAGCCGCCGACTACGTTGGTATATACGTCGTTTTGGTAGAATTTGAGCCCCATGCGCTTTTCCAGCACGTCGATGATCAGGCAAAGTCTATTGTAATCAATGCCGTTTGCCACGCGGCGCGGAGAGGGGAAATAGGTCTGCGAAACAAGTGCCTGCACCTCTGCAATCAGCGGGCGCGTGCCCTGCACGGTGCAAACTGCCGCGCTGCCCGAAACGCCCTTGGGTCTGCCAGAAAGCAGCATTTCCGAGGGATTGGTGACCTCGTCAAGCCCCTTGTCGGTCATTTCAAATACACCGATCTCGTTGGTCGAGCCGTATCTGTTCTTGGTCGCGCGAATGATGCGGTAGGATTGCTGCTTTTCGCCCTCAAAGCAAAGCACGGCATCCACCATGTGCTCGAGTATCTTAGGTCCTGCAATGCTGCCTTCCTTGTTGACGTGACCGACTAAGAATACCGACACGCCCTGACCCTTTGCCTTGCCGATAAACGCCATGGCATTCTCGCGCACCTGTGCAATGCTGCCGGGCGCGGAGCTGATCTTGTCCGACCATACGGTCTGGATCGAGTCCACGATCAGAATATCGGGGGAGAGCTTGTCGCATTCGCGCAGAATGCTGTCAATGTTGGTTTCGGTCAGCACGTAGAGATTGTCGCTCTTGACGCCAAGTCTGTCGGCGCGCAGCTTGAGCTGACCGCCCGATTCCTCGCCCGATACGTACAGCACCTTGCGGTTTTGCCCCAGCGCTTCGGAAATCTGCAAAAGCAGCGTGGATTTACCGATACCCGGCTCACCCGAAAGCAGCACCACCTCGCCAAGCACAAGTCCACCGCCCAGCACGCGGTCAAGCTCGCAAAGTCCCGTATTGTAGCGGATGTGGTTGGGTAAGGATAGCTGATCAAAGCGCAGCGCGTGGTGATCGCCGCCCATGGAGAGCGCGGCGTTGCGCTTTTGTGCGCCGTCGTCAGAACCCGACGAGGTGTCGATGACGTCCTCAATAAAGGTGTTCCACGCACCGCAGGAGGGGCACTTGCCCATCCATTTGGGGGAGCGGTAGGAGCATTCCTCGCATATGTAAACGGTTTTTAAGCCTTTCATAGTTTCATACCTTTCGTGTAGTAGCTACA
>JAFNZX010000270.1 GCA_017382615.1 Clostridia bacterium
ATCTGCAAAATTTAACTGTTTTTCCATGTCTTTTCCCCTCTTTCCTTTGGTATCTATATTATACCATATTTTTGAGGCTTTGTCCATGATTTAATCAGCGTTTCCCCGGGAGGGGGGAAGGCTGGCGCAGGCTTGTTCCAAGCGCAGGGGGGGGAGAGCGCGAAAACAATCGGTTTCTGCGCGTAATATCTCCATAGCAAAAGCAGAAGCCTTGATGACTTCTGCTTTTGTTTTGCTTATGATTCCGCTAATTCCGCACACCCATGGGGCTTTCTTTTTTCCTTTTCATTCCCCAAACTTACTGCGCAAGGAAAATATTGCGGATGCTTTGGATCTCCTTTGCGGTCACGCCAATATCCAAGAGGTATGCCTCGATTTTTTGCTGCAGCGTGTCGTCCTCGTCACCGTACGCATCAAAGCCGTCCACAAGGCGGTTCATATTGATGATCAGCAGCGGGAATTCTTCCGGATCAAACGCGCCTTGTGTGGAGAAGAAGGATGCGTAATATTCATGGCGCAGGGTATCCTCGTCCACGCCAAGCAGACCAAGGATCAAAAATGCGGTCGTGCCCGTGCGGTCGCGCCCCATAGAGCAATGGAACAGAATGGGATAGTTTTCCTCATACGCAAATACCGAAACGGCAGCGCGCACGTCCTTGTGATGCTGCTCGTCAAAAATGTGCTCATACCACTGCATGGCAACCGAAACGTGTGCAACAGACGTGCCCAAGGGGCGGGATGCGCCACCGCGCAGATCCAGATCGGTACGAATGCCCAGCTGATCGTGCGCCACAGCAAGTCCCTGTGCGGTAATACCGTCCAAATGTGCCGAGCGGAAGGCAAGCCCCTGCTTGACTCTCTTGCCGTCAAGCGTGCGGTAACCGCCAAGATCACGCACGTTGGAAACACCGTCCATGCGGATAAAGCGGGGATATCCGTCGGCGGTGGTAAAGGTATGCACCAAGGATGCATCTTCACCCGCGCACACCTGCCAATAATACGTCGTGCCGATCAGCAGATGCTCCACCTCTACGCTCGTTCCCGTAACGCTGATTTCCGTGGCATTACGCATATCCGCGCTTTGCGACAGACGCACGGTGTAAGTCTTATCCGCAGCACCGTTGGCATCCTCCCAGCAAAGGCGCACGGCAGGCGGCGTGCAATACTCGTCGCGCACGTAGCCGTAATTTGCGCTCTCCACCTGCGAAAGCGGTGCCAGAGCATGCGCATAAATGCAATCCGCTGCCAATATCACCTGCGCATCCCCGTCGTAGGGTGCAGTCAGGACAATGCTCCCCGGCTCCTTCTCTCCGTAATACAGCTGTGCCTCGTCCAAGGAGAACGATGCTCCCTCAAAATTATATACGTCAGCCATTCGTTTTCCCTCCAGAACGTACTCGGGCAAGCGCGGCTCGTCAATCTCGGGCAAATAGCGCAATCTGACGGAAAAGCGCATGGAATGCACGCCCTGACCGAACACGTTTATAGAAATACCAATATCGGGATCATTCACAAGTGCCTGCAGCTGCTTGTGCAGCTCGCCTGCCTTATCCTGCACGCTTGCGCCGCAGGAAAGCGTTGCCTGCTTGATTTTTTCATACGCCCCGCTCAGCGCTTGGTGCGCCTTTGCCGACAGGCAGGAATACGTAAACGGAATATCCGTATGCAGCACGTAGTTGCCGTTGGCACTCACGCCACGCACCAGCAATCTGTACGCCCCGCCCTCCTGCAGGGTATCCTGCAAGTCCAAGGAGGCATTGACAAACAGGCAGGAAAGGACCTCGCCCTCCAAGCGTGCGATCTGCGGCGCGTACCAAGCCACGTCCGCACCGTCAAAGGCGGCATCCGCACCGATGACGGCATACTCCATGCGCACGATCCCCTCGTCGCAGGAAATGCGGTTATCGGTCAAAAACAGCATGCCGACGGGATCAAAGGTCTGCTGCCATTGCTCCCTTGTATCATGCAAAGAGCCGTACTGCCCGTCGGATGCATCCAGCCACGCACCGCTGACGGGCGGCACGTCCAGCTCAAACGAGCCCGAAATCTTGCTGCCGTCAATCAGCTCGGCGGTAACGTCGTAGCGCAGAAGTCCCGTCTTCTCGCTGGAATTTTTGCTATACTTCTTGCTCGACACCTCGATCACGGCACCAAGCCCCGCTTGCTCAAAGCGGGCTTTGATGGCATTGGCTACAGCCTGCAGCGCACCCTCTCGGAAAAAGCAATTTTCCGACATCTCGTTGATGCACAACAGCTGCTCCGCGCCAATTTCAAAGGTCACGTCCTTGACGTAGCAATCCACCTTGTTCTTGTTACGGAAATACATCTGGAACGAGCGAATATAGCCGTCGCTGTCCGCCATTTCGGCAAAATCCTTGACGCCAAGGTCAATGGTGACAAACTCCTGCGAAGCACCGCCCATGCTGCCGCATTGATTCAAAAACGCAGCGTTGTTGGTCTGTGTGGCGTGCAGAATACGCATCTCACTTGTCGCGGCATCCCCGGTCGTCATAAACGTCAGCCTCATGCGCTGCACCGAGGAAGCGAGAACGGGCGCGGCAAGCGTGACGGTAATGCCGCCCTGATCCAAGCCCTGCGAGGAGATCAGATACGCACCGCCGTGCTCGCTGACGTAGCCGCATTGCGCGCAAGAGGCAACGTCATGGCAGCTGAACTTGATTTTGGTGGGAGAGATGACGTAACGTCCGTCCATTTGCGAAAAATCCAACTTAACCTCGCACGTACTGTTCTCACCGGATGCCTGCACCGTGCAGGACTTTTCTCCGTTGCTTTGATATACGGGTACGGTTTGGGAGGACAGATCACAGTACACCTCACGCGGAGGAGGCGTTTGCTGCTCGGTGGTTTGCTCCGTGCCAAGCCCTTGATCAGATTGCGTGGTTTGCTCGACTTGCTCGATTGGCTCGGATGGATCGCGGCATGCGCAAAGCAAGCCGCACGTGCCTGCAAGCAGCGCAACGGCAACGAGCGCGGATATTCCCTTGAAATGCTTCATACAGAATTCTCCTTTGCTTACCAAAATTCATGTGATACCTCATTATAACACAGTCTTTTCGGAAAAACAAGGAAAAATCTCCCCGTAAATCTG
>JAFNZX010000271.1 GCA_017382615.1 Clostridia bacterium
AAATAAATGGTGAAAATATAGCCCGCAACACCAAATTTTGGCACCAAAATGATCACTAAAATCACCGAGGTCAGCGCGTCAATGATGTTGACGTTCATGCTGTACACCTGCTGTCCCATGCCCTTGAGTACCGCGTCCACCGCGCTGTCAATGTACATCACGGGAATGAGCGGAGCGAGCGCGGCAATCATGCTGCCCGCCTGCAGGGAGTCGTAAATCACAAGCCCCAGCCCGTGCGAAAAGCACAGCATGATCCCCGCCACACCTACCGAAAACATCATGGAAATGCCGAAAATGCGCCTGGAGACGCGCCGCACGCGCTCCATCTGATCCTGCACCTTTGCCTCTGCTACCTCGGGGATCAAAAGACCTGCAAAGGAGGAAATGAACGCCGAGGGGAATAGCACCACGGGCAGCACCATGCTGTGCAGCACGCCGTAGGATGCAAGTGCGCTCTCCCAGGATGCACCGCTGCGCGAAAGTCCGCGCGGAATGAGAATATGCTGCAGCGTGATCAGCCCCGAACGCGCATACGAGCTGAACGCAACGGGCAGGGTAATGCCCAAAATTTTACCCGTCGCACCGCTTTGCGTGCTTTTATGTGCTGTTTTCAAGTGCTTTTGATCGGTTAAATAGAGAAATACAGAGAAAATCAGCTCAAATACCTGCGTCAGCAGCGTGCCCAGCACCAAGGCAAGGCAGGCGTATGCCACGCCCTTGGGGAGCAGCAGGGAAAGAAAGAACGCCGTGCCGAAGATGCGCAAGCCTTGCGAGGAAAGCTGCACCGCTGCGTTTTTCCATACGCGCCGCACGGCGGTGAAATAGCCGTTCAAGCAGGAGCAGATCGCTACCGCAGGGAGTGAAAGCGCCAACGCGCGCAAGGGCAGCACCGTGCGTGCGTCCTTGAGCCATTGCGCGCCTGCAATGGGCGCACCGAAAAAGAGTAATGCGCCCGCAAGCGTGCCGAAAAACAGGCTGATCCCCAGCGCACGGGAGGCATATTTGCGCGCAAGTGCGCGGTCGCCCTTGCCCAGTGCATCGGCAACCGTGCGCGTCGTGCCCAAATGAATGCCCGAGCAAGCAAGCGTGACCGCAAAGCCGTACACGCCCGATAAAAGGGAATACAGCCCCATTGCCTGCGCCCCCGCCTTGCCCGCCACGTAGGCGTTAAAGCCCACCCCGATGGCGCGCATGAGCAGCGTCACGCCCACCATCAAAAGCGAGTTGTAAAAAAATCTCCCCGTCCTGCTCACCTTGCCTTGCATACCTGTCCTCCGCATTTCAAACACTACTCTATTTTATGATGCAAAAAAGGCTTGTATGACCTTGCATACGCGCGTGAAGTGTGATATAATAGACCCAAGAGGTGATGACTATGGAAAAATATCATATTTTGTGCGGTGTTGACCGCCGTGACGCGCTGGAAAAGGCTGTCAAGGGCAAAAAGGTCGCGCTGCTGACTGCGGCATCGGGCGTGGACAGCCGAGCCGTGCCCACCTGGCGCATTTTGCGCGATATGGGCGTGCTACGTGCGTTGTTTGCCCCCGAGCATGGCATTTGCTCCAATCTGCAGGACGGCAGATATCAGGACGAGCAGGACGCGCCCGACCCTTTGTTTGGCGTTTGCGTGTATAATCTGAACTCCAAGGGGCATCCGCGCCTGGACGAAATCCTTGCCGGTGTGGACGCTGTCGTGTATGATATTCAGGACGTGGGCGCGCGTTACTATACCTATCTTTGTAATCTGACGCAGGTGATGCGTGCAGCGGCACGCGTGCATATCGAGGTCATTGTGCTGGACAGACCCAACCCCATCGGCGGTGAGAAGATCGAGGGCGAGATTTTGGACGAGCGATTTTCCTCGTTTATCGGAGAGTTTGCCATTCCGACGCGCTACGGCATGACCGTGGGCGAATACGCGCGCTACGTCAATGC
>JAFNZX010000031.1 GCA_017382615.1 Clostridia bacterium
AGCACAACTTCTATAGGAGAAGGTGCATTTGCTGAATGTCATTCGTTAAAATCTGTTTCGTTAGGTAAGGGATTGACGCACATTTTTGGTGGTGCCTTTTATTCTTGTACCAGTTTGACGGAAATTGTAATTCCTGCTAATGTTAAAATGATTAACGATGCTATACGTGCGACATGGACCGGTTACAATTATTATGGAGTATTTGACAGTTGCACATCCTTAGAAAAAGTAATAATTGGAGATGCAGATACTGATATTGATCTCACCACTATAGGTAGTGATGCATTTCAATTTTGTACTTCTTTAACTGAGGTTTATATTGGCAATGCGGTCGGAACTATAGGTGGATATGCTTTTGACGGTTGCACATCTCTCAGTACGATCCAATATGCAGGTGATGCTGACGGTTGGAATGCGATCAGCAAAGGAACCAATTGGGATTTGAACACTGGTGCCTATATTGTTTTGTACAACTGATTCAACAAACCAATTCTATAACACACGCCCCCGAGCCTTGGCTCGGGGGCGATATTGATGATTCGTTACCGTAGGAACTATATGTTTTGGCAGGGCAGAAATTCGAATCGTCCACGGGTTTCATATCAGAAACCTCCCGAGTTGTAGGGTGCCTTGACGTGCCAAACCTTGTAGGGGCGACCATCGGTCGTCCCACCAAACGGTTTGGATCTTTTCACCCAAAAAGTTTCCTTATGGGTTTTCTTTGGGACGACCGATGGTCGCCCCTACATGGTTTGTAATTGTTTACATACGCAAAAAGGGCTGCCTCGGCAGCCCTTTTGCTATCTGTATTTGGTTATGCTCAGTTGCAGATCTCGTAAGCCATGTTATACAGCTTTTCAATCTTCGCCTGTCTGTAAGCGCAGCGCGCACGCATGGAAGCGATCTCGTCGGCGCTGAAGCGGTCCAGGTCGCCATCCTTGAGCTTGCCCTTGCACATGCGGTCAAGAACCAAGGCATAGTTGATATCCTCGTTGGTGATCTTGTTCTCCAGCACGCACATAACGCGGTTGGATTTGCCCTGGAGCAGCAGATTTACTGCCTCAACGCCCATCTGCGTAGCGGTCATTCTGTCGCGCAGGGTAGGTCCGCCGCCGCGGATGATGTGACCCACGCGCGCAAACTTGGTTTCAACGCCCGTGATTTCCTGCACCTTTTCTGCAAAGTATTCGCTGTATTTTCTGCCGTTCTTCTGGGGCATGCCCTCGGAGAATACTACAATAATACCTCTCTTGCCCTTGTCGCGCACGTTTGCGATCTTCTGAATAGCAGCCTCCTCGTCAAAGCCCACCTCGGGGATTGCGATGGATACAGCACCCGTGCAAATACCTGCGTACAGAGCGACCAAGCCGCAGTCTCTGCCCATCACCTCTACGACGTTGCATCTTGCGTGCGATTCGCAGGTGTCGCGCAGATAGTCGATCATGCCAAGCAGTGTGTTCACGGCGGTGTCGTAACCGATGGTCAGATCGGTTGCGGTGATGTCGTTGTCAATGGTTGCGGGAATGCCGATCGAGGGAATTCCGTGATTGGCAAGGTCGGTTGCACCGCGGAAGGTGCCGTCACCGCCAATGGCAACGATCGCGCCAATTTCCTGCTCCTTGCAGGTAGCAAGTGCCTTTGCCATGCCCTCGGGCGTTGCAAACTCGGGGCAACGGGAGGAGTACAGCATGGTACCGCCATGGGTGATGATGTTGGAAACGCTGTGGGATTCCAAAGGAATCAGATCTCCGTTGAGAAGACCTGCATACCCGCCGTTGATGCCAACGACCTCAATGCCTTCAGCAAGTGCTTTTCTTGTAACGGCTCTGACAGCCGCATTCATACCGGGGGCGTCACCACCTGAGGTCAGGACGCCGATTTTCTTGAACTTTGCCATGTATATTGCCTTTCTTTCCCATCATGGGGTCAAAAATATCTCAATTTAATATTTTACAACAAATATTCGAAAAAATCAAGAGTTTTGCCCGAAATTCTGACAGATCATATGATAAATTTTTGCTTCTCTGGTTGCAAGCGCGATGGCGAGCAGGGCAGCGCGGCTGCGAATCTCATGACGCGGCAGATACGCGGGTATGCAGTAACGCTCGGCATACGTAGCCTCGGGAGAGCTGACGCCGATGTAAACTGTGCCCACGGGCGTTTTTTCGCTGCCGCCCCCGGGGCCTGCCACGCCGGTCAGAGAGATTGCAATCTCAGCCCCGGTGCGTTCGCGTGCGCCTTGCGCCATCTGTCTTGCAACCTCGGCAGAAACCTCGGTATATTGCTCGATCGCAGTGGGATCAACGCCCAAAAGATCAATTTTCATTTGGTTGGTGTAGGTTACAAATCCACCCGTGTAGACCGATGAAATGCCGGGCAGGGAGGTTAGCAAACCACCAACCAAGCCGCCCGTACAGGATTCAGCCGTGGCAAGGTGGTAGCCAAGCTTGGAAAACAACTTGTAAAGATCCTCTGCGGGATTTTTTGTGATGATGATTCTTTCTGCGATCTGCTTTTGCATAGTGCGCCTCCTTGTGCGAATTGGTCTTATTATACCACAAATCACACCTTTTGTAAACAGCCTTATCTTGACACGTGGCGTTTTTTTTCGTATAATATATAAAACGAGAAAAAAGGGGGGGACGATATGCGCAAATGTATGGCATGCCCGCGCGGCTGCGGGATAGACCGCGATACGCACAGAGGGTATTGTGGGCAGAGCAGTACGTTTCGGATTGCACGTGCGGATCTGCACATGTGGGAAGAGCCCTGCATCAGCGGCGCGCGCGGCTCGGGAACGGTGTTCTTTTCGGGCTGCAACCTTGGCTGCGTATTCTGTCAGAACTTCCGCGTCAGCCACCGCGGGCAGGGAATTGAGATCAGCGCGGACGAGCTGACGGAAAAAATGCTGGAGCTGCAGGCACGCGGGGCGCATAATATCAATCTTGTCACGCCTACACATTATGCAGAGCAGCTTGTGCCCGTTCTCAAAGAGGTCAAGCCGCAGCTGCATATCCCCATCGCGTACAATACGGGCGGCTATGAAAAGCCCGAAACCTTGCAAATGCTTGCCCCTTATGTGGACGTTTGGATGCCCGACTTCAAATTCGGCTCGGCGCAGCTTGCAAAGGACTATGCAGGGGCAGCCGATTACCCCGACGTTGCCGCACGCGCCATTGCCAAAATGTATGAGATCGCCGGTGCGGTACAATTTGATGCGCAGGGTATGATGACGCGCGGCGTGCTGGTGCGCCATTTGGTGCTGCCGGGCTGCCGTAAGGATTCGATTGCCGTGCTGGACAGACTTGCCAAGATCGTTCCCGTGCAGGAGATCCGACTGAGCCTGATGAGCCAGTACACGCCCGATTTTGCCACCGACGCACCGTTTGCCAATCTCCACCGCCGCGTGACCAGCTTTGAATATGACTTTGTGATGGCACACGCCGAAAAGTTGGGCTTTGTGGGATACATGCAGCAGCGTGAATCCGCAACGGCAAAATATACCCCCGATTTTGATGGGGAAGAGAATATGTAATATTCCTATGGGCGATTGAACGAATCGTCCGTAGGTATCATGAGACGGTGCGGGCGATCACTGATCGCCCCTACAACGTACGTAACCATTACTCACCCAACACGCTACCCCGCGCGAAATCTGCGTTGTTGATTTGCCGCTCCTTTCGTGGTATGATGATCATGTAAGGACGTCCAACACATCGAAAGGAGAACATTATGGAAATTGGAGCAAAGATCAAACAACTCAGAGCAAAAGCAGGCTTGACGCAGGAGCAGCTTGCGTCGGCACTTGGCATCAGCGCGCAATCGGTGTCCAAATGGGAAAACGCCGTGACCATGCCGGACGTCGCACTTTTGCCTATGCTGGCAGGCGAGCTTGGCGTGAGCATTGATGAATTATTCGATCTGACCACAGAACAAAAGCTGCACCGTATCGAGCGTGGCATTGACGTGCTTTCGGAGTATTCCCCCGAGGAATTTGCACGCCAAGAGGAATTCTTATTGCATCAGCTGGACGAATATGCCGACAGAACCGTGATTTTAGAGTACTTGGCGCGCTTATATCATTTCCGCATGGAGGCGGATGCAAGACGCGTGAGCAAATACGCAAGGGAAGCCATGCTGCGCGCTCCCGAGAAAAAGGTGTGCCAATGGATGCTGCAAATGTCCGAGAGAGCTGATGCTTGGGATTGGAACGTGGCAAATCACGCGCGTGTGATCGACTTTTACAAGCAGGTCATTGAAAGTGACCGCATCACGCCCAAAGCAACGCTGCCGTATATGTATCTGATCGACAATCTGATCGCGGATCACCGTACGGCAGAGGCGGCAAAATACTTGCAGGAATACGCCACCCTGCCTGCGGCAAGACCGTTTATGATCCCCGTGTACCGCGCACACATTGCGCTTGCCGAGTTTGACAAGCCCCGCTCCGACGCGATCATGGCAGAAGCCGAGCAGTATTTCGGCAGCGATACGGGATTTTTGTTTGAGCTTGGGCAATACCATGCCAAAACGGGGAATTATCAAAAGGCGATCGCGTATTACGAGGCGTCTTGGAATGATTCCGAAAAACCGCGCTATACCGATCCGCTTGATGCGATCTGCATCATTTATGAAATTCTCGGCGATGATCAAAATGCGATCGCTACCTGCGACCGCCTGCTTGTGTCGCTTGCCGAGGAATGGGGCTACGAAAAGGATCACGCCCCTGTGCTTGAGGTGCAAAAAAGAAAGCAGTCGCTTTTGCAGAAATAATGGCGAGCTCTTTTCTTTGTACATAACAAATAGTGAACACCAAACAAGGAGGAGCAAGCCCATCCCCTACGACATGTAATGTGAATACCCCTTATGATATAAGGGTATTATAGCATCAGGCGGTAGGGGAGGGGCTTGCTCCTCCTTGTTTGGCACAAAGTCATTATGAAAAAAGCAAGCAAAAAGGGTTGAGTTGTTAGCGAAAGCCTCATCACAAAGTTTAAGAAAAAAGCACTTATGATAACGAAACATCGTTTGTCATAAGTGCTTTTGCGTTGCTTTGGGAAAGGAGATTCCCAAGGGTAATGAATTGACGCCTTGCGTCATGAATTGAAGCCTTTCGGCTTCATGATTTGAAAACTGCGTTTTCATGAATTGAATTGCCCTGTTTTTCATGCTGCAGGCAATTCATGCGCTGCAGGCGCAAATCATGGCGCAAGCCAATTCATGCCCACAATGGCAATTCATGATGGGCACGCTTCGACAACGCCGGAAAATCCTTCGTTATCGCGCGTGCCCATTACACTCAACCCTTGTGCTCGGTTTAATACGCAATTGTGGTCATCAGTGCGTATTCGGGCTGGGAAACGTCCAGTCTGGATACCTGCGCTACGATGGGCTGATCACTCTCAACCAGAATTGCATAGGGCTTGTTGCGGGGAATGGGCTGACCGTTGTCGGCAACCATCTTGTCAAGTCTGATGTGGTTGGTGCGGTTGTGC
>JAFNZX010000272.1 GCA_017382615.1 Clostridia bacterium
GTCAAGTTTGACTGCGGACAAGGCGATATGACCACCGATATGTTCAGCACCTACGTGTTAGCCGAGGTCAAGCGTTCGGATATTAGAACCGACAACATCCGCCGCACCGGCTCGATTTACGCATATGATATCCACACGCAAAGCGCCAGCGCGTACCATCCGGGTCTTATCGATAAAGGAAAATAATCATGCATAAACAATATCCCCCACCGCGCGGTGGGGGATCTGCGTAATGATAACATGTGCGGGCGATCACTGATCTCCCCTACGGCTATTTGTATTATGATTTGCGTATTGATAAATAACTCTGTTATAGGGGCGATCGCCCGCTCCTGCCACAAGAACTTAACAAGGGTCTGCCCGCGAGGCTGATAAATTAGCAGTAAAAGCGAAAGTCCCTCGTGTCATCCTGAGCGGAGAAAACATCCCGTGTGGATGTTTTCGTAGTCGAACTTTCAAAAATCTGCAATAAATTGCTGATTTTTGAAAGTCAAAACGCCCAAGGCGTTTTGAGGATCTACGAGGGTGGAATACCTACTATGGATATGCGGGCGATTCATGAATCGCCCCTACGAGAATAGCCGCCCGTAGATCCCGCCTTACGGCGCTGCTACGCAGTTCGACTTCGTAGCGGCAAAGCCGCAACTCCGCTCAGGATGACACGGGCGGGGCTCACATCACAAAAGACCAAGCAGAAGCCTGCAAAAGACTTCTGCTTGGTCTTATTTTACCGCTATTTATATATTCAATTATTTCTTATGCAGCTTGCCGATGACTCTGCCGCAGCAGCGGATATCCTCAAAATCGCGCAGCATGATGGGCGCGTAGAAGGGGTTTAAGGAGATCAGGCAATCACCGCCGAACTTCTTGAAATATCCCTCGCCGTCCAGCACGAAAATGCCAAGCTCACCGGGCTCGATCTGATCGCAATCCTGGATGAGAATCACGTCACGGTCATGATATTTGGGCTCCATACTGTCACCGGAAATACGCAGCGCAAAGTCTGCATCAGCAGTTTTGGCATTATCCGGAATCGCAATTTCTGTCGATACGCTATCAAACAGATATTCGCCCGTGCCTGCGGAAACGGGCAGGTCGTACAGGCTGATGGTGCGTTTGCCAAGTCCGCCCGAAACGCGGGTAAAGCTTGATTTGAAGGGCTTGATTTCGGGGGCTTTGCGAGTCGCGGGCGATTTCGCGGTCGATTCAAATTTCGGCTGTGCCGAAATACTCGCCCCTACAGAGGTTGCAGGCGCATAGGATTGCGCGGTCACGCGCTCGTATTCCTTATCCAGCACCAGCGCGACCAGCTCGCTGCCGTGGCTGTCAAGGCGGCGGTAGTGCTCAACCAATGCGATCTCCCCGTCGGTCAGAGTATAATTATGATGATTTTCGGGCGTGCCGCTGACGATGTAATCCAAGGAGCAATCCAGGGCGCGGCAGATCGCCAGCATATTGGAAAGCTTAGGCGAATCGCTGATGCCTGCCAAAATTTTAGAAAGCGTGCCGAGCGGAATGCCGGTCATTTCGGACAGCTTGTCGTTGGTGATGCGGCGCTCGCTTTTGATCTTTTTAATTCTGTCAATATAAGTAAGTTCGGACATGAAACCCTCCGTTTTCGGGATTTTCCCCGTGCTTTTTCTCTTACGGTCTTATTATAGCACGGTTTTTCCGTTTTGTAAAGAGGTTTTTGAAAAATTTTTCCGATTTTTGAAAAATAGGGGTTGACAAATCCGATTTTGGGTGTTATAATACAGCCATGATATTCCATTTTCGGAACTTTCCAAACATTTTCCGACAGTTCCGTTCCACATTTCGCAGCCGTTTTTCCGCACTTGGAAAATTCGGCGCACAGAGAAAAGGAGAAGCATCATGACGAACTATAACAGAATCGCAACCACCAATACAAACGTAGGCTCTCGCACCGCCGAGAACGAGTCGCTTATTTCCGTACTGCTTTCCCTGCCCGCAGCACTCTGGCAGTTTATCTGCGCGCTGGGGCTTGGCAAGGTTGTCAAGGGCGTTTCCCTGACCGCTTGCATTTTCGTGTTCTTCGGCATTGTCGGTGGCATTGAAGCCGGCGTGATCAGCTTTGGTCTTGGCATCGTGCTGGTGGCACTCATCGCCTGCATTGAGATCCTGTGTCTTAAGCAAAAGACTTAATTGGTCAAAAACAGCGTACATAGTGCGGCAGCCGTCACGTCGGCTGCCGCCTCTGCTTCTGCGGGCGTATTGCCGCAGCTGCCGATCTCCAGCGTCAGCGCAAAGGGTGAAAGATCTTGGTTAAGCGTTTGCGATTTGCAGATCACGCCCGCGCAGCTGCCCGCAAAGGCAGTGTTCATGCGCTCATGCAGCAGCATCGCGAGTGCAAGATTTGTCTTGCTCTGCTCGCCTGCATTCATACCGCAGATTACCTGCGCTTGCGCAATCCCCTGCCCGTCCTTGACGGCAAGCGAGCGCACGTAATGCCCTTGCTCGTTGATGGCTGCCGCACGGTGCACGTCAATCACGCAGACCAATCCGGGGTAAGCCAACCGAAACGCCTTGATGGCATCCGCCGCACGCGCGTATGACTCACGGTTGGACTGTCCGTCAAACACGGTCTTGCAGTGGATGGTGCCAACGCCCGCCTCGTTGAGCTTCTGTGCAAGCCGTGCCCCTACTGCAACCACACCGTCAGAGCCGTCCGCGCTGCGCGCAAACTCCTCGTCATCCGCTTCCAGCCACAGCGCGCCCTCGCGATTGTAGCCCTCTCCCGTGTGCGTATGTATGATCAGCACGCTGATGCTGCCTTGCGGCGCGGGGATCAGGCAAGCCGACTCCATCACGCTCCCCATATCAATCTCCCCGTCAGTCTGATTGACGGGGTTTTGCTTTGCACCGATATGCATGGGAACAATGGGCACTGCCCCCGCGGGCACGGCGGAGTAATCGTACGCATAAGGATCGACGGGTGTCTGCTCCGGCACCACTCCCTGCGTGGTCTGTTCTTCCTTCTGTGTGCCGCTTTCCTCATGCGCGGGCGGATTTGTGATACCTTGATTGACACCGCCCTGCTGTCCTGCATCCGGCCCTGGCAGCTTGATACTGCTCCATGGAACAAAAAGCACCAGCGCAAGTGCGAGCAGAGCTGCCGTGCCAACCGCAAATGCAGCCACCGGCAGCCACCGAGGCAGGCGTCCTTTTCGCTTGCCCGCGTACCCCACCGTACGCATCTGCTCCCACGCGCGCACCTCGCGCTTCAGAAATTCCGTCATACCACCCGTTTTGTGCTCGTCCATTTTATTTTCCTCCCTTTTTGTGATGTTGCATTGTATGCGACTCAAAGAGAGGTTATGCATCACACCCGATCAGCACCAAAGCAGCTGCCGATCGCGCGCGCCAGCAAAGCCGCGCCACGAGAGACGGTCACGTCGATATCCGCAGGCGCCACCAGATAATGCCCCACAGACGAAAGGTGCTGCTCCAACGCCTCACCTACCCCGCAAATACCCGCACGCACAAGCGCATCGCAGATCAGCGTGCCACTGTCGATCACGGTCGGTATTCCCAAGGATATGACGGGACAGCCCAATCCTTTCGCATCAACCGCAGCGCGCCGATTCCCCGCCCCCGCCCCCGGGCGCAGACCGCGATCGCAGATCTGTACAGCCGCGCCAAGATGATCGGGACAGCTTGCAGCCAGTGCATCCACCGCGACAACCAGCTCCGCCCCCACCTCGCGTACGACTCCGCGCAAAAGCTCTGCCGCCTCAATGCCCGTATCCCCAAGCACGCCCGGCGCCACTGCGCATAAAGCGCTGCTGCCAAAACGGGAGAATACCGCGGGATCAAGCAGCAGCACGTGACGCGTAACCTCAAGGGCGCGCGCCGTGCAAGGTCCCAGACTGTCGGGGGTGATGCGGGGATTTCCAAGACATGCAACCAGCACGCAGCGCGCATCGGGCGCAAGACGCCCCGCCGTACGCGCAAGCAGCTCACTGACGGCACGGGTGGGATTTTGCTGCCCGTCCCCCACCGAGGCGGCAAGCGGTGCAAAATGCACGGTCTCATACCCCACGCACTCCCCCTTTTGCTTTTCCTTGATTTCGCATACGCGACAGCCGTGCAGCAGATATTCACGCCGCTGTGCGCCCCGCTCTCTTTCGCAGGCAAGATCGGTCTTAGAACGGTTTTTCATGCCTCCTCCTAAAAATAATTTATAAATTATATATTAAATTTCAATTTTACTCTTGCTTTTTTTGAAAAAATCGTTTATACTATATGTAAATATGCGAGTACGAGAGCTTGCTGTTCGGTATTGGTGCGAGGGTTCTGTGCATTATGTACAGAATTACCCGCCGGGCTTTGTGCATGTGCACAAGGACGCGCCGTGTGCTGCATTTCGGGCTCTCAAATTGCACGACGGTTGCTCGGAAGGGCTGCCGCGATTTTCAAATGCACGAGGAGGAAATCTCAATTATGACAAAGCGCATCCTTGCATCTGTTCTCTGTCTGGTTATGCTCATCGGTTCTCTGGTTTGCCTGAGCGCATGTGGCGACAAGGACAAGAAGACGGAAGACAAAGGTCAATACCTGACCATGTACGTAGCCGATCAGGTATACGATCTCGACCCCGCCAACGCATTTTACAACGACGGTACCACCAGCATCGTCAACCTGCTGTTCGAAACCCTGTTCAAGGTTAACGAAAACGGCAAGGTCAAAAAGTCGCTGGTACAGAAGTACGTGATCAAAGAGGACGCAGCAGCGAACGAGTTCAGAATGGACATCTACCTCAACGAGACCTGCTGGTCTGACGGTACTTATGTTTCCGCAAATGACGTCGTTTATGCATGGAAGCGTCTTTTGGACGTTGAAAGCTCCTACGACGCTGCAGCTCTGCTGTACGATATCAAGAACGCCCGCTCCGTTAAGGAAGGTGACATGTCTATCGACGACCTTTGCATCTATGCAGAGGGCGAACGCATGATCTCCGTAGAGTTTGAGGGTCCCATCAACTACGATCAGTTCATTCTCAATCTGACCAGTGTGGCTCTGGCTCCCCTGCGTGAGGACATCACCGCTAAGCCCGACTGGGCAAAGAAGCCCGCTACCATCGTGTGCAGCGGTCCCTTCAAGCTTGGCAGAGTTGAGTTCGTTGAAAACAGCGGAACCAAGTATTTCGACGCAAACTACGAATACACCGAAACCGGCAGCGAAGAGATTACCGTCGGTAAGGAGTTCAAGGAAGCGCTGATCAAGTTCCTGGTTATCGAGCGCAACGCATACTACTACCGTGACGCTGAGAAGGAAGAGAAGCTTGACAAGTTCGTAACTCCTTATAGAATTATTGTAGACTTCTCCATGACCGACGATCAGATCGCAGCCGCTTACGACACCGGTGCGATCCTCTACATTGATAATATTCCCTACTCTTGGAGAAACGACGAAGACTACGCTGACTTAGTTGAGGCTGCCGACGTTTCCGACGCAATGTCCAACCATACCTACTACTTCAACCAGAACGCGCTGATTGACAACGGCGGCGAAGGCGAGCAGCTGTTCGCTAACAAGACCGTTCGTCAGGTGCTTTCCAAGGCGATCGACCGTCAGGCAATTGCAGATGCTATCGTGTTTGCACAGGCTGCTACCGGTATCGTTCCCAACGGCGTATTCAACACCAACTCCTCCAAGGATACCTTCCGTGAGGCTGCAGGCTCTGCTTACGAAAACCTGACCACGGTTGACGTAGAAACACTGAAGGCTGAGCTCAAGAGCGCAGGCATCACCGCAAAGAACTACTCCTTCTCTATTACGGTTGCCGCTTACGATGAAGTACACGTTGCAATCGCAGAAATGGTTGCAGAGCAGTGGAGCGCACTGGGCTTTGACGTTACCGTTAACAAGAGAGGTACTATCCTCAATAACGACTACTACAAGTGGACTGAGTCCGTTCCCAACGATATCTGTGACGACCTGTACAGCGAGGATCTGCGTTCGGGCGACTTCGAAGTAATCGCACTTGACCTTGGTGCAGTGACCATGGACGCTTACGCTACCCTGTCCCCCTTCGCTAAGGCATTCTCCGGTCAGGGTATGGATATGTCCAACACCGAGAACTACCAGCTCACCGCACACATCACCGGCTTTGACAACGAAAAGTACAACGACCTGATGGAAGCAGTTTACTTCCTGCAGTACTACAACGACTTCTACAGATTCTTCTACAACACCGCTTACGGTACTGACTACTTTGAGTCCAAGGAAGCAGCTGATGCAGTTTATAACAAGATCACTGCTATCTATACCGAATACGGCATCACCCCCAGCACCAAGGCATATCTTGACAACCGTGCAACTCTGCTGCATGCTGCTGAGGATATCCTGATGGAAGAGGTTCCCGTTACTCCTATCATTGCAAATCAGTACGCTTCTCTTACCAACAACGGCATCAAGAAGGTTAAGAACACCTATACCAATCCCATCGTGCTGACCAAGACCAGCGTATCCGGTTACAAGTCCTACCTGCAGGACGTTGAGGACTTCTTGGAAGCAAACTTCCAGTCCTACTGCGAGGACAGACAGTCCTACATTTACAACAAGTTCAAGTCCAACGATAAGGTTTGGGTAGACGGCGAGTTCTCCTACGAAGGATTCAAGGGCGAGTCTTCTCACTACAGCTTCCTGTTCGAGGACGAGAACAGCAAGAAGTAATTACAAAAAAAATTGCGCCGCGATGCATTTCGCGGCGCATTTTTTCGCGCTAAAGTATAGACAAACCGAATAAAACGTGATATAATATTATGAATATTTGTGTAAAGCGGAGAAATTATGAAAATCATCAATTTATTCCCCGGCTCGTACAACTCCAACTGCTATATCCTGATTCACAACGGTAATGCTCTGGTCATTGACCCAAGCGCCTCTGCAAAGAGTATTCTTGCCCGCGTTGCGCAAGAGGGTGCAACCTTGACGGGTATTTTACTGACGCACGGACATTTTGACCACATCGTTTCTATCGATACTCTGCGGCGCGCCTGCCAAGTACCACTCATGATCCACAAGGAGGATGCGGAAATGCTGGAGGATGGCGTCAAAAACGCCTTTACCCTGTTCTTCGGACAGGATATTTCCTATCAGCCTGCACAGCGTCTTTTGGAAAACGGCGACAAGATCTCCTTAGGCGGCATGGATATCGAGGTGGTACACCTGCCCGGTCATTCCAAGGGCTCGGTCTGCTACTACATTCCCGGTGAGCGCACCATGTTTACGGGGGACTTACTGTTTGCCCAAGGCTACGGCAGAGCGGATCTGCACGGCGGTAACGCCTTTACCCTGCGCACCTCACTTTGCGCGTTGCGCAAGTATCCCAAAAATATCACCATCTATCCCGGTCACGGTGAAGCCGCCCTGCTCGGCAACGCGCTGGACGTTGCATTTTATTTGTAAAATCTATTTATAATATATTGAGGAAACTAACATGGATCATCAGCTTTTAGCAGATCTGCTTTTCCCGCAGATCACCAAATCTCCCGCCGACATCGAGGCGGCATACCCGGCACGCAGCCTGCCCGAGGGTGCTAAGGTCACCCGTTTTGCTCCCAGCCCCACAGGCTTTGTGCATTTCGGCGGCTTGTTCCCCTCCACCGTTGGCGAGCGTCTTGCTCACCAAAGCGGCGGCGTATTCTTCCTGCGTATTGAAGACACCGATGCAAAGCGCGAGGTGCCCGGTGCTGCAGAGGGTCTGATCAAGACCTTGGCGCATTACGGCATTCACTTTGACGAGGGCGCAATCCTTGATGAGACCGGAAAGGTCAGCGACCAGGGTGCATACGGCCCTTATAAGCAGAGTGCGCGCGCAGAGATCTACCAGACCTATGCAAAGGATCTGGTCAGCCGCGGTCTTGCCTATCCCTGCTTCACCACCGAGGAGGAGCTGGAGGCTTTGCAGGCAGTAAACAAGAAGGAAGAGATCAAAAACACCGACTGGCAAGCGCAGGCAGAAGAGCGTCGTGCAGAAATGCTCAGGGCACGCGCCATTACTATGGATGAGGTCAAGGCAAACCTTGACGCGGGCAACCCCTTCGTGCTGCGCATTCTTGCAGACGGCGATCCCACTAAGAAGACGCCCTTTACCGACCTTGTCAGAGGCAAGCTGGATATTCCCGAAAACGACGAGGACTTCGTACTGCTTAAGTCTGACGGCATTCCCACCTACCACTTTGCACACGCCGTGGACGATCACCTGATGGGCACGACGCACGTCATTCGCGGTGAGGAATGGCTGCCCAGCCTTGCAAAGCACATTCAGCTGTTCCGTTACCTGGGCTTTAAGCTGCCCAAGTACATGCACATCTCGCAGATCATGCGCCTTGACGAAAACGGCAACAAAAAGAAGCTTTCCAAGCGCGACATGGGTGCAAACATGGACGACTACGCAGCAATGGGCTACGCGCCCGAGTGCGTTTGCGAGTACGTCATGACGCTGCTCAACTCCAACTACGAGGAATGGCACGCGCAGAACCCCGAAAAGCCCTACACCGAGTTCCCCTTCAACATCAAGAAAATGAGTGCTTCGGGCTGCCTGTTTGATTTCAATAAGTTAAACGACGTTTCCAAGAACGTCATCTCGCGCATGAGCGCACAGAAGGTCACGCTTGCGGTAACCGAGTGGGCAAAGACATACGATCCCGAATTTGGCGCTTTGCTTGCCCGCGATCCCGTATATGCCGTCAACATTTTCGCAATCGGTCGCGGCGGCAAAAAGCCCCGTAAGGACCTCGCCGTCTGGAAGGATGCACGCCCCTACATGGGATTTTTCTACGACGAGCTGTTCGAGCTTACCGAGCAGTACCCCGAGCAGTTTGACAGAGCCGACATCAAGGCTGTACTGGAAGGCTTTATCAAGACCTTTGACATTTCCGACGATATGAATACTTGGTTTGAAAAGATCAAGGAGATCGGTGCCGGACTTGGCTACACAGCAGATATGAAGGCATACAAGGCTGATCCTACCGCATTCAAGGGCAGCGTAGCGGACGTTTCCATGTTCCTGCGCCTTGCCGTGACCGGTAAGACCAATGCACCCGATCTGTGGACAGTCATGCAGATTCTTGGCTACGACCGCACCGTAGCACGCCTGAAAGCAATGCTCGAAACCCTTTAATTTATAATAAGAGGATATAATCATGGCAGAAATCAACAACAATTTTATTTTTGATATCGTAGAGGGGGACCTTGGCACGACGCCCGAGCTCAAGATTCACACCCGCTTCCCGCCCGAGCCCAACGGGTACTTGCACATCGGCTCGGTCAAGGCAATTTGCATCAACACCGACGTTGCAAACAAGTATAACGGTCTGTTCAACCTGCGCTACGACGACACCAACCCCGCAAAGGAGTCCGACGAGTTCGTACGCTCTATCCGCGAGGACCTGGAGTGGCTGGGTGCTACCCCCACGGGCGGCGTTTTCTACGGCTCGGACTACTTTGGTAAGTGCTATGAGTTTGCCGTACAGCTGATCAAGCAGGGCGACGCATACGTTTGCGACCTTTCCAAGGACGACCTTGCAGATTACAAGGGCACCGACCGCTCGGTTGCTTCCAAGGAGTCCCCCTACCGCAACCGCTCCGTGGAGGAGAACCTTGACCTGTTTGAACGCATGAAGAACGGTGAATTCCCCGACGGTGCTCGCACACTGCGCGCAAAGATCGACCCCTCGAGTGATAACCCCTATCTGCGTGACCCCGTTATTTACAGAATCAAGCACATCCACCATCACCGCCAGGGTGACGAGTGGTGCGTATATCCCATGTACGACTTCGCGCATCCCATCCAGGACGCGCTGGAAGGCATTACCCACTCGCTTTGCTCCAGTGAGTTCAGAAACCACAGACCTCTGTACGACTGGGTAGTGGACAAGATCGGTTTCGCACAGAAGCCCCACCAGGGGGAGTTCGGTCGCATGAACATCACCTATACCGTCATGTCCAAGCGTTACCTGCGTCAGCTGGTTGAGGAAGGCCACGTAGACGGCTGGGATGACCCCCGTCTGCCTACCCTTTGCGGTCTGCGCCGCCGCGGTTATACGCCGAGTGCACTCTTTACCTTTGTCAGAGAAGCGGGCGTGACCAACACCGACCACACCGTTGACGTGCGCCAGCTGGAGGCTTGCGTGCGTGACGACCTGAACGAAAACGCGCTGCGCCGCGTTGCCATCGTCAACCCCATCAAGGTCATTATCGACAACTATCCCGAGGACAAGGTTGAGATGATCAGCCTGCCCAACCATCCTCAGAAGGAGGAGCTGGGCAAGCGCGAGGTGCCCATGACCCGCGAGATCTATATCGACGCCGACGACTTTGCAGAGGTTCCGCCTCCCAAGTTCTTCCGCCTCAAGCCCGACAGCGAGGTTCGCCTGATGGGTGGCTATATCATCCGCTGCGGTGAGATCGTCAAGAACGCTGACGGCTCGATCAAGGAAATCCACGCAACAGCAGATCTGGAAACCGGCAACGGCATGCCCGCTGACGGCAGAAAGATCAAGGGCACCATTCACTGGCTGTCTGCCAAGTATGCAAAGCCCGTTACCGTCATGCTCTACGACCGTCTGTTCAACATTGAGAACACCGCTGACGTGCCCGAGGGCAAGACCTATCTGGACTTCCTCAACCCCGAATCCCTTACCAAGCTCGAAGGTGCGATGGTTGAGCCTTGCCTTGCCGATGCTGCTCCCGGTGAAAAGTTCCAGTTTGTCCGCGTAGGTTACTTCTGCAAGGACTCCAAGAATGCAGACACCTTCAACCGCATCGTAGGCTTGCGCGACAGCTTCAAGGCATAAGAGGTGCGGCATGGATATTGCAACCATGATTCAAAATCTGACCCCTTGGGCAATCCCCTACGCGATCTTGGGTGGTTACGTCGTGATCATTTCGTTAATCTCCCTGATCGTATGCTGCTATGACAAGATCATTTCCAAAAAAGATAAGGTAGAGCTGCGCGTGCCCGAAAAGGTGCTGTTCTATATCCTTCCCCTGCTTGGCGGTGCGCTTGCCATGTTTGCCACCATGACGCTCATCCGTCACAAAACAAAGCACTGGCAGAGATGGCTGACCTTTGGCATTGCCGTACTGCAGATCGCCGCGCTGATCGGTATAACGGCTGTCATTGCATTCGGAATTATCTGAATATACAAAAGTGGCGCACAAAGGCCGGTTCTCATAAGGATATTAACCTACCCACGGTAGGGGCGAATATCCGAGCAAGCTCGGCGGTTCGCCCGCGGGCGTTCAAAGAACGCCCCTACGGATAAGAAAAACTTGATATGCAGAAAGCAAAGAGTAACCCCGACAGATTTTTCATTGTCTGTCGGGGTTAACTATTCAATAAATTGGAATTTGCGGATTACTCCTTTATGATTAATTCTTCACCGCATATTTTCTTGTATTCTGTTAGAAGCAGATATTCTGCTTCTTTTGAATGCGGAATGATAATATATGGTTTTTTGCTGCCGTTATAAGCACTGCTTATATCCTTGCTTGCGACTGATTTTTTGAGGCACAGTACAATGTGAGGACGTCTAATGCTAAGCATTTTTAATTGAAAGATAACGGCATTGTCTTTAAATGCCTTTTTAATTTCATCTAACCGCACCTGCTTAATCGTTCCGAACGGGCAATAAATTGTGATTAGTCCGTCGGTAAATTTAAACCATTGTATGTTTTTGATGGAAACAAAAAGCATAATGACCGAGAACAGAAAAAAAGGCTGAAA
>JAFNZX010000006.1 GCA_017382615.1 Clostridia bacterium
ATGCTCATTCGTTTTCAAGTTAACCGCTGAAATATCAGTTATCGCACAGATTTCGGTAATTCAAGTTACCGTTGTCAGTTGCGTGTCGGTTTAGAAAAGCGAGATGCTACCATCAAAGCCCCCCTCCGGGAGGGGGGGGAAGGCTGGCGCAGGCTTGTTCCAAGCGCAGGGGGGAGAGTGCGACTAGAATGGGTTTATGACACAAATGCGGCAACAAAATTTGCTACATGGCATAAAAAAGCAGGAATCTGCTCAAAATCGAACAAATTCCTGCTAATATTACGCTATTTCCGCAGCCCCATCGGGCTTTCTTTTTGTATTACAGCAAATGCGCGTACAGCTCCTCGGGATCTTCGGGAGAGAGGAGAATGGGCGGGATATCGAAGGCTGTCTTGCAGCCTGCCTCGCCGTTCTGCCCCAGTTTGTATGCCGCTCTTGCAAAGGCAACGAGCACACTGCCCGTGAAATCGGGGTTGGATTCCAAGGTCAGCCCGTACTCGATCGTATGCGCCGAGCCCGTAGCCGCATTGCCGGATACGATGACCTTGCCGCCGTGGGGCAGGCCCGCGTGGTCGCGGTGCAATTCTTCAAGGCTGACAAAGTGCACCGTGGTCTTGTAGGGCGCAAAGTAATTGGGCATGGTCACGATCGCCTGCTCAACCTTGGCAGCGTCCGCGCCTTGCTTGAGGGCTACGTAGCAAACTCTTTCGTGCATATCCGCTGCCTTGAAATCGGGCATCTCACCCGCTCTGACGCGTGCGACCGCATCCTCTACGGGAACGGTGTACTGCCTTGCATCGGCAACGCCCTCGATGCGGCGAATGGCGTCCGAGTGCCCCTGGCTGACGCCCGTGCCCCAAAAGGTGTAGGCTTTGCTGTTTGGCAGAATACTCTGTGCGTACAGACGGTTGATAGAGAACATACCGGGGTCCCAGCCTACCGAAATGATGGCGACCTTGCCGCCCTTGCGTGCGGCTTTGTCCACGTTTGCTCTGTGAGCCGGGATGTTGGCGTGCGTGTCAAAGCTGTCGATGACGTGGAATTTTTCGGCAAGTGCGGGCGTGGAGGTGGGCAGATCGGTTGCAGAGCCGCCACAGTTGATGACCACGTCAATGCCGTCCGCCATACCCTCCAGCGCGTCCATATGATATACGGGCATGCCGTATGCGCTTTGCACGTCCTTGGGATCGCGGCGCGTAAAGATGCCCACGGCTTGCATATCGGGAGCGGCAGTGAGCGCAGCTTCCACACCGCGTCCGAGATTACCGTACCCCACAATTGCTATCTTCATAATCCTTCTCCTTGTTCAGATCTGCCAACATGCTTTGCATGTCGTAAAGCCCTGCGGGCTGCTTTGCAATATAGGCTGCCGCAGTCAACGCGCCCTCTGCAAAGAGTGCGCGGGTGTGCGCCTTGTGCTCAAGGTTAATGGTCTGGCTTTCGGTGCAAATGCAAACCTTGTGCTCACCCACCACGTTGCCCATGCGCACGGCGCTGATGCCGATGTCCTGCGGCTCGCGCTTGCATTGACCGCTTCTGCCCAGCACGCGGCGTGCATCGGGGCGCACCTCCTCAATTGCCCTTGCAAGCATGAGGGCAGTGCCGCTGGGGGCGTCCGCCTTGTATTTATGGTGTACCTCAATAATTTCAATATCCGCATCGGGGAATGCGCGCGCTGCCTGCTTGGCAAGCTGCAAAAGCACGGCAATGCCTACCGACATATTGCCCGAATGGAATACGGGGACGTGCTCTGCCGCCTTTGCAACGTGCGAGAGCTGCTCGGTGGTGTGTCCGGTCGTGCCGATCACGCAGGGAACGTTGTTCGCCACGGCAAAGTCCAGCACCGCGTCGGTCGCGCTTGCGTGGGAGAAGTCCACGATGACGTCGGGAATCTCACCGCAAGCAGCGGGGGAGTGGGGGTAGTCGTCGGAAAAAGCGTCCACGCCCAGATAGACTGTCGTGCCTGCGTAGCCGTTTTTGGCAAGCGTGATAAGCTCCTTGCCCATTCTGCCCGCCGCACCGATGATCATGACCTTCATACGTCCAGTCCCGCCTCTCTCATGCGCGCGTACAGAATCTCTGCGTGCGCCTCTTCCATTTCGGTCAGGGGCAGACGGATAGCAGGAGAGCAGAAGCCCATTTTTGCCATAGCAGCCTTGACGGGAATGGGATTGACCTCGGAGAAGAGTGCCTTGATCAAGGGCAGGTACTTGCATTGCAGCGCAGCCGCACCCTGCACGTCGCCCTGCCAGAACAGCTCACAGATCTGCTTGGTCTCGCGGGGCAGAACGTTGGAAAGCACGGAAATGCAGCCAAGACCGCCCATGGAGAGCACGGGCACGATCTGGTCGTCATTGCCGGAGTAAATGTCCATCTTATCACCCACCAGCGCAGCGGTCTCCACGATCGCGCTGATGTCACCGTTTGCCTCCTTGATGGCAACGATCTTGTCGTTTTTGGCAAGCTCTGCGTAGGTTGCGGGTGCAATGGCGCAGCCGGTACGGGAGGGCACGTTGTATGCAATGATGGGCTTATCGGAGGCGTCTGCAATGGCGTTGAACATGGTAACAAGACCCTTTTGGGTTGCTTTGTTATAGTAGGGAGTGACGACCAGCATGGCGTCCGCGCCCACCTTTGCGGAAAAGCGGGTCAGGTCGCAGGCGTAGGCGGTGTCGTTGCTGCCCGTGCCGGCAATGATGGGCACGCGGTGTGCCGCGCGCTCCACGGAATAGCGAATGACCTCGCGGTGTTCCTCGTCGGTTAAGGTAGAGCCCTCGCCCGTCGTGCCCGCGATCACCAAAGCGTCAATACCGCATTCGATTTGCCAGTCGATCAAGCGTCCGAACGCCTCGTAATCCACGCTGCCGTCGGGGTGCATGGGGGTGATGAGAGCGGTGGCAATGCCCTTGAAAATGGGAGTGTGTGTCATGTGAAAAACTTCCTTTATATTACAAATTTTTTATACAAACAGTAAAGAGTGCCTTCCGCAGGGAAGGCACTCTTGCATACGTATTCGGAAATAGGCATACAAAAGAGAAGCACCCCGCGAGAATATCGCGACAGTCGAACATCTGTTATGGTGTTCGCCCAACCAATGCCGCCGCACCTGCGGCAAGGTTTCGGCAGGTGCTCCTTTCGCTTACCAATGGCTGTGCTGCCCTTGTGTGGTAAGGTACTATTAACGCCCTGCGCCTCGACTCTTATGTCAAGATTATAAATGATTTTTTCCTTGTTGTCAATAGGATTTGAAAATATTATTTGTCCGATTGAAATTCATCCAAAAAATAACCTCTGGTCAACGCGCGATCTCCCCGCTCGTCCGTCACAACGACGCGAAAGTAGGCGCGCTCAAGCGGAAATCCGCTGTGCGTGATCTCGTTTATGTAGCTGTTCAGGTCAAATTCGGCATACGTCACATCCTTGCCGCTCTTGCGCGCTGACCAACGGCCAACGGTGTGCACCTCTACGCGTACTGTGCGGGAGGTTGCAGGGAGCGTGATCTTAAGCACGCCGTCCTCAAGATAGAGCTCTTCAATCTCGGGCCCCCAGGATGCGTAAAAATCTCCTTTTGCGTAGGCATTCATAATGGCGTCATAAGAGAGCTCTTGCGCCTTAAAGCGCACGTGACCGACGCACATATCGTCCTCGCCGTGGCAGTCGTCGGTGGCAATGGGATAAACGCGCTTGCCCGCCTTGAGGAAGTGATCCAGCACGTGATCACCCTGATCCAGTACCCAGCCTCCCACCACGCAGCCCGTGTTGTAGACCTCCACGGCAGTCAGACCCTCAAGTCCGATGTAGTCGGGATAGGATTGTATGGACCAGTCGGGGTGATTGTAGCTGACAAGGTAGCCCTTGGCGCGTGCTTCGGCAATCATGTCGTTCTGTCCCTCTACCGAGTAGATGCGCACGTAGTCGCCCTTGTAGTGGCTTTGGCTTGCGGCAAGTGCTTGTGCGTTGGCAAAGGCATAGCGCGGATTGGGGCAAACGTAATCGGTCTGGTTGGGAATGGGGGAATAAAAATTCAAATGGTAGCAGGGCGTGGTCAGCCACGAGTTTCCAACGTCGGTGGCGTTGGTTTCCACCTCGTAAGAGGTAATTGCCAAGAAAGCCTCGTCGTTAAGGTCGGAGTGGTCGATCATGACGTCGTGATCGGTATAGGCGAGGACGCTGTATCCCTGCGCCTTGTAGATTTCCTTGATCTGCTCGGGTGTTTTAGAACCATCGGAGCAGGTGG
>JAFNZX010000032.1 GCA_017382615.1 Clostridia bacterium
ATAGAGGCGGATATGGAATCCGCCCCTACGGGTCATCGCGGGCGGATATGGCGCCGACCCCTACCGACAGAGGTGACGCGCGCCCCATATGAAAAACAACCGCCAACGGCGTGCCGTTGGCGGGTTTCATTTTTTGCATCGTTTAGCACGCCCGTGTCATCCTGAGCGGAGCAAACAATTGAGTATTGTTTGCGAAGTCGAACCCGACCCAAGGGAGGGCGCGCGCAGCGCGGGATTTACGGGCGACAACCTTCCCCTCGTAGATCCTCAAAACGCGTGCCGCGTTTTGACTTTCAAAAATCAGCAATTTTTTGCAGATTTTTGAAAGTTCGACGCGAAAACACCCACACGGGGTGTTTTCTTGCTCAGGATGACACGAGAGGGCGGCGCATATGAAACGCGCCCCTACAGTCGCACCGGAACAATATCAAGAATGCGCGGGGCATTCGTGAATGCCCCCTACGCTTCTCCACCAAACGAAAAGCCCGCGGCATTGCCGCGGGCTTTGATCATGAATTTTGCGTTTTGATTTAAATCTCGGTCTTGACCGTGAATTGAATTTGCTTTGCACCGCTGTCGATCAGTACGTACTCGTCGGTCCAGTTTGCGCCGCCCGTGACAAAGTTTCCGGGTCCGCACGCGCCTGCGATCGCGGGCAGCTGGTGAAGCGGTCCGAACACGTTCTTACGCGTGCCGACCACGCAAAGATCAATGCTCTGCCCTGCCTTGACCGCCTCGGTCACGTCCGCCTCATAGGGATCCCAGCCCACGATCTGTGTGCCGCTCTCGGTTGTCACCTTGAAGCAGCCACCCGTGAACTTGGTGCTCAGTATGACGCGATCGCCATAGCCAACCTCAAGTCCTGCGTACATTTCGGGCAGGATGCGGTAGGTCATGCCGCCCGTATAGAACGGCAGCGCGTAATTCGCGTAGTTGCCAAGTCCGATCTGCGCGGGAGCTGCTACCAGCGTGCGCTTGTTGGTCTCGGACAGCGCCACGCCAAAGTCACCGATCAGGTAGATCGCCTCGATATTGGTGGTACGCATGAAGTTGACCTTGATGGTCACCACGTTTCTGCCGATGCGCAACGCACCCTCGGGAATATACATCTTCTTGAAGCAGTCGTCTACCCAGAAGTCGTTGATATCCTTGTTCTGCAAGGAAATTCCGTTGATATAGTAGGCGTTGGTCTCGGGTCTCTCACCTGCCAGCGCAACCGTGCCGCGGGGCAGCTCGTCGATAAAGAACTCGTATTCCAGCTCGATCTCACCGTACTTTTCGGTATAGTTGAGCTTGGCAAACCAGGGCTGCAGCATCTCACCGCCGCGACGCTCAATGCCCACAGCACCGCGCACCTGCGCATCAATGCGCAAAGCCTCGGCAGGCTCGCTCCAGTCCTTATCCGCCCATCTCCAGCGGCAATAGTCCAGCACGCAGACGTTTTGCTCGTCAAGCACGGGGGCAAAATCCGCCTCGGTGATCTCCAAGGTCTGCTTGACGGCATATGCGGATTGCACGGGCAGCTGCTCGCGCGCATTGGTCAGCACAAAGCAGCGCGTGCCTGCAGCATCGATATCAAAGCAGATCTCTGCCATGCCATTCTTCCAATTTACCCTTGTATTATAACGCTTTCCGCTCTCCAGATCCCATTCCTCCACGCTCATGCCTGCAGGTACTGCAATGCACAGCGTCAGATCCTTGCGACCGTTCTCGCGATCGGTGTTAAGCACCACGGCAGCCACGCCGCCCTCGCCGTCCACGTCGCGGCGCACCTGTACGAATACGGCACGCTCTGTGTTACCGTTCGCATCCTTGATATCCACAAAGCTCTGCGAGCCCGCGCGAATAGCGCACAGAATTTCCTTTTCGTCAAAGCCCACGCGGCAGCAGCTCTCTGCAAGCTTTGCAGGGGCATCGGATGCCAGCGCATCCACGTATGCAGGCAGCTCGCCTGCGAAAATGACCTGTCCGCCCGCCTCGGAGAACGCCTTGAGGATCTCCAGCGTGGTGGGTCGGATAGTCAGCATATTGGTCACAAGCACGGTGCGGTAGGTCGCCTGTCCGATCTTTAAGAGTGCCTTACCCTCGGCATCAGTGGTCAGCGACCACTTGTCGCGCATGATCTGCTCTTCTCCGTAGTCAAAGTCTACGTGATTGTCGGTCAGCATATGGAAGAGCTGCTGGTATCTCTGCTCGTAAGGTCCTACGTCGGGGGAGGCATTCATAATCCAGCGTGCCCAGCCAAGATATGCCTGACACCACAAGGATTCCACGGGGTTGAGCACGAGCACGTCGCAATCCGGCTTACCTGCGGACAGCACCACGCCCATACGGGCAAAGTGATCCTCCACGGCTGCATAATCCTTATACCACGGGGATTGATGCAGGATGGATGCGGGATAGTCGCGCTTGGATTCGCCCTCCATGGTATACCAGGAAAGATGCTGACAGCGCAGATTGATGCCAAAGAGCGCCTGCCAGTCGCCCACAGCCTTGTGCGACTTGAAGTCAAACTGCCAGCCCGTGCAACCGTACAGCTCGGAGAGCAGCCACTTTTTATCCAGCTGTCTTGCAGCACTTGCAAGCTGCTTGACGATCCAATAGCAGCGGTTATGCTCGGTCAGCACGTCCACACCGGGATATCCCATATGCTCGTAAAAGCGCATGAGCGAGCCGTGCGGCACGGTCTGGTTCATCAAGGAATCCTCGTGCAGCACGTGTCCCGTAAACTCAATACCGTTTGCCCGGCACCATTGGTTGATGGGCATAGCAAAGCGTTCAAGGAACAAATTGTCCGCAAGGTCAATGTAATGCAGCTTGACGGGAGCGACCTGCGCGCCCTTGTATCTATAAAACAGCTCGGGCAAAATGGGGCGTGCGTCATAGCCGTATCTCTTCTCGAATTCCTCAAAAATATCATCCGTCCACGCGGTAGCGCAGGACTTGACGCCGTCTGCCTCGCGCAGATTGTCAAAGCAATGGCCACGGTGGGGCTCATCGGTAAAGATACCCTTGATCGACTTGCCAAGGCGATCGCCGCAGCGACGTCTGTACTCCTCGTGCGTCATTTCAATGAACTTATACACAGCCTTATACGACATGGTATCAATATAAGTTGTACCGTTGTAGTTGGAGTTGGGGGCATCGGGCACGATGGCAAAGCGCAAAGCCTTCCATTCGCCGGGCATTTGCTCAGCAGCGGGTGCAAGCTTTTCTATCGCTGCCTTGACGGCACGCTTGGCACAATTGGAGCACGCAAGCTCTGCCGTATCGATCTGCTCGTATACCCAGACGTTAATGCCGTCCACCTTGGCAGCGTAAAGCGCAATGCTCTGGTCGTTCCACTCTGTCTTTTCGGGCGCGGATTCATATACGTACAGCGATTTCATGCGATATTGCGGATCGATCGTGACCTTACCGCCCGCAGAGCCGGACGGCCAACGGTCCTCGTCGTACAGCCAAGCCTCCATGCCTGCCTTCTCGCCCGCATCGGCAACGGCGTTGATCAGATCAAACCACTCGTCGCCCAGATATTCCGTAATCAAGCCCGCACGCGAATGCATAAAATAGCCGCCAAGACCCATTTCCTTCATGACCTCGACCTGTCTGACAAGCTCCTCTTCGCGCAATTCTCCGTTCCAGGACCAGAAGGGCTTTCCTCGCCACTCTGCGCCCGGTGCGGCAAACGTGCTGTATAATTCCTTTTTACTCATGGTGCACCTCCGCATCAAAGTTTGTTATTTTCATTATACCAAAAAGCCTTTTGCTTTGCAAGGGATTTGAAAAATAAAGCGATTGACACAAATTTCGGTGCATGATTTTGGATAAGATGACAAATACTGAATGCAAGAGGTTGCCCTGCTGCATACCATAATAACAGCATTTTTTGACGAAAGGAAACAGACTCATGCCAAAATATTTCGGAACAGACGGCTTTCGCGGCAAAGCGGGAGAGAGCTTACTGGCTGATCACGCGTACAAAATCGGTCGCTTTTTGGGGTGGTATTATGCAAAAAGCGGCAAAAAAGCGCGCGCGGTGATCGGCAAGGACACCCGCCTTTCCTCCTATAGTCTGGAATACGCCGTAGCGGCGGGGCTGACCGCCTCGGGCGCGGACGCCTATATGCTGCACGTCATCCCCACGCCCGGAGTGTCCTTTGCCGTGCGGCAGGGCGGCTTTGACGGTGGCATTATGATTTCGGCAAGCCATAACCATTTTGCCGATAACGGCATCAAGTTACTGGACGCAGGCGGTGAAAAAACAGACGACGCGACCTTGCTTGAAGTGGAAAGATATCTGGACGGCGAGATCCCCGAGCTCCCTTATGCCACGGATGAGGAGATTGGCAGAATCGTGGACCATGCAGCGGGCAGAAACCGCTACACGGCTTACCTGCTCTCGCTTGCCACCAAGTCATTCAAATCCTTGAAAATCGGACTCGATTGCGCAAACGGGGCAGCTTGGATGATTGCGCCCGCGGTATTCGAAGCGCTTGGCGCACGCGTTTTCGTCATGGGGGACTCCCCTTGCGGCACAAACGTCAACGACGGCTGCGGTTCCACGCACATCGAGCGGCTTTGTGATTTCGTGCGCGAAAACGGTCTTGACGTGGGCTTTGCCTTTGACGGGGACGCGGACAGATGCTTGGCGGTTGACGAGAGGGGCGAGGTGGTCAACGGCGATCACATTCTCTATATTTTCGCCAAAGCCCTGCGCGAGCAGGGCGCGCTTGCGCACAATACCGCCGTGGCAACCGTGATGTCCAATCTCGGGTTGTTCCGCGCCTTGGAGGCAGCGGGAATTGATTGCGAGATCACCCCCGTGGGCGACCGCTTTATCTGGGAGAGCATGGCAGCGCACGGCTACAGCGTGGGCGCAGAGCAATCGGGACATGTTATCCTTTCCAAGTACGCCACCACGGGCGACGGCATTCTGAGCGCCATTATGCTGACTGAGACAATGCTTGCCAAAAAATGTCCGCTCTCTCACTTGGCGCAGGACGTCAAAATGCTGCCGCAGGTGACGCGCAACTTGCGCGTGGCAGACAAGGCAAAGGTCATGCAAAACGCGGACGTGCAGGCACTCGTGCAATCTCTTTTGGAGCATGAGCTCGCATCGGGACGCATTCTTTTGCGGCAAAGCGGCACGGAACCCGTGGTGCGCGTGATGGTGGAGGCAGACACAAAGCAAGACTGCGAAACCTATGCCGACATGGTCATTGACCGTATTAAGGAGCTTGGATTGCATGAATAATTCGCATTTTTGTTTATTTTCCAACAATTTGTTTGATATGTCGCACACAATCGCCGCACCGCTGCTGCAAAATGCGACTTATCCCTGGGAAGCACTGCCCCACGTTGCCGACTTTATTCGCAAGATCGGTGCATCGCTTGACCCTGCCCTTTACACGAACATGGGCGGCGACGTATATATCGCCAAGGACGCAAAAATCGCACCGAGCGCGTATATTGACGGTCCTTGCATCATCGGCAGCGGTGCGGAAATTCGGCACTGCGCCTTTATCCGCGGCAGCGTCATCGTAGGTGCGGGGGCTGTAGTGGGCAACTCCACCGAGCTCAAAAACTGCATTCTGTTTGACTCGGTGCAAGTGCCGCACTACAACTACGTGGGTGACTCGATTCTCGGCTACAAGGCGCACCTCGGTGCAGGCGCGGTGACCAGCAACGTCAAAAGCGACAAGTCACACGTGCACGTCAAGGGCGATGATTTTGACGTGGACACAGGGCGCAAGAAGGTGGGCACGATGATCGGGGACGGCGTGGAGATCGGCTGCGGAGCGGTTCTCTGCCCGGGCACTCTGATCGGGCGCGGCAGCACGGTCTATCCCTTGGTGCGCGTGCGCGGTGTGATCCCCGAGGGGCACATCGTCAAAAGCGCGGGGCTCATTGTGCCGCGCAGATAATTGACAACGGAGTTCTTCTGTGGTATAATATAGCAAATGATTGCCAAAGGAGGACGCCGCATGAAAAAG
>JAFNZX010000273.1 GCA_017382615.1 Clostridia bacterium
GTAATGAGGAGGAGCAAGCCCCTCCCCTACCGCCCGATATGTCAGTTTGATAAATCTTTTGGCAAGGATTTCCAAGCCGTCCATCGGTAGGGGAGGGGCAATTTGCTTGCAAATAACTCCTCCTTTCGGGCGCTTTTTTACATCATTTTTATATAAAAACAAAGAACTGCATCGAAATGATACAGTTTTTTTGATTTTTACCATTAATTCAGCACCTCATGTCGGCTCTTTTTTATGCTCAGATGGGCGGGCGATTCGTGAATCGCCCCTACGGAGTCATCGCGGGCGGATATGGAATCCGCCCCTACGAGGATTCCCCATATGTGCGTATATCTATATCATTTACACATTAACAAACCGCAAACTCCGCGGGTACGCGCCCTTTTTGAAAAAGTTTGATCAAAACTTTTCATGAGTGGGTGTCAGTGTGGTGGCGTTATCCCTCTTGCTCTTGCGCTTCAAACTCCAAGGGTGTGATCTCCTCGCCCTCCTCGGGGATCTCCTCGGGCACTGCCTCGGGCTCTGGCATGGTGAACATGGCTCCAAAGATGGTTTCGTACAAAAGCTCCGCAAACATGCCGTGCATCTCTCTGCAGGGATGATTGATGCCGTTAGACAACAGCGCTGTGATATCCATCCCCCCCTGCGCCATCTGCTTCCACAAGGCGTACGCATCCGCAACCGCTACACCGCTCTCAAATGCCACCTCGCGTGCAGCCTGCACAAAAGCGTCCATCTTGCCGCCGTTCTGCATACCCGCAGTGACCTCGGCATATACCGTCAGCTCGGGCAGCACGCTCTCGTCTACGCGCGTGTTGAGCATATTCGGGGTCAGAAACAGGGTTTCGATTCCAGCCTCGCGCAATTTTGCAAAAATGCCGCGCAAAGCACTTGTGTATGCTTCTATCTCACCGTTTACGTCATTCAGACCATAGCAAACCACGCATAGATCGGGGCGGCGAGAGATCACGTCTCGCTCCAATCTCTCCAGCCCCCCTGCAGCCGTATCGCCCGCCACGCCCGCGTTGATAACGCTGACCGGTACCCACTCGTACTTTTGCGAGATCATCAAACGCAGGCGGTTATGGTACACCGCCGCAAAGTCAAATATACATCCGCTCCCTCCGTCGGTGCACTCAAATGCGCCGTGCGTCACGCTGTCACCGAGAAACGCGATGACGGGCGTTCCCGAAAAGGGATATTCCTTGCTGTCCAAAAGCTGCTTGAATTTCATATATACGTATACTCCCCATTATGTCATAGTTTGATTTTACCACAAAACGGGTAGGTTTGTCAAGCAGATATACTTGCCAAAATTCGACTTTTGTGTTATAATGAAAAAAAGCGAAAAAGGAGGAATCTTACCGTGTCGATTTTCTGGATAAAGATCATTGCCTCAATCTCCATGCTGCTGGATCATACGGGCATGATCCTGTTCCCGGACGTGCTTTGGCTTCGCATTCTCGGCAGAGTTGCACTGCCGCTTTACGCGCTTTGCATTGCCGAGGGCTTTCGGCACACGCGCAGCCGCGGAAAATATTTTTTGCGCATTTTCATTCTCGGCGTGCTTTGTCAGATTGTTTACGATTTTGTATCCACAGACGTTTATCTCGGTATTTTGATCACCTTTTCGCTCTCAATCGTGCTGCTGACGCTGATCGACGCGTTGATCTGCGCCTGCAAGGAGCAGAAAAATCCCGTGACCGATTTGCTTGAAAAATTACTGAAGCGTTCACTCTCGCGTCCTGTCCGCATCACGCTCTGCGCCATTTTGCTTACACTTGCATCGGGCGGCATATTGGCACTCAACCACTTTTTCACCGTGGATTACGGCTTGACCGGCATCCTGCTCCCCGTGCTGATCTACCTTGGCGGCAGCAGCAGAGGGGGAAAATTCGGCGGCGCGGCAGCGGGAACTGCCATGCTGGCGTGTAACCTGGAGGGCGCTCCAACGCCGCGCATCTGGTCGCTGCTTGCGCTTGCCCCACTTGCGCTTTACAACGGTGAGCCCGGAAAATACAAGCTCAAATACTTTTTCTACGTCTTCTATCCCGCGCATCTTGTGCTGCTTTACGGCATTGCGATGCTGACAATGCTGCTCAGGCAATAAAATACGCAAATTATTTACAATCTCACACTGCAAATCTCTTGACATTTGCGGGAAGATGTTGTATAATTTATTTAATCATGAATAATTATATTCAAATCTAAAGGAGTTCCATATGAAAAAGATTCTTGCCGCGGCAATCGTCCTTGTTATGCTCGTTGCAATGGTAGCATGCGAAACCTCCCAGGGTGACCTGACCTCCATCAACGACTACGTTGCTCCCAACTATACCTACGTAACCGAGACCGGTACGTTTACATTTGCTGAAGCAGGCGGTAACACCGCTGTCATCACCGGCTACGTCGGCAAGGCTGAGGCACACGCTGTTGTCATTCCCGCAGAGGTAACCGTTGCTTCGTTGGACAAAAACGTAAGCGATGAGGATAACGTCAGAAAGATCATCGGCATTGATACCAGAGCGTTCTACTACTGCACCGCTATGACCTCCGTTACCATCCCCGAGGGTATTCAGACCATCGGTGCGTGGGCGTTTGCAGGCTGCACGGGTCTTACTGAGATCGTGCTTCCCAATTCCGTCGTTTCCATTGGTGAGGGTGCTTTCCACGGCTGCGATAAGCTGACAAGCATTACGCTTTCCGAAAATCTTACCAAAATCGATAACTTTGCATTCTACGGCTGCAACGGCTTGACTGCAATTCAGCTGCCCGAAACACTTGTTGAGATCGGTTCTGCCGCATTCTTCGGCTGCCAGGGTCTGACCACGCTGAACATTCCCGCTGCTACCACCATCATTGGTGACCTTGCATTCTATCAGTGCAACCACCTGACCGAGATCAAGATCAACACCACCGCAGAAAATATCGAATTCGGCGAATACATTTTCTGGTCCGAGCTCAAGAGCGTGATCACTGTCCCCGAAGGCTCCAAGGCTGCAGCGTACGTTGACGCAATCGTAATTTCCGGCGTAGGCGAAGAGGTTACCACCAAGGGTGAGCAGACCACCGAGCCCGAAGAGCAGACCACTGAGGCTGCAGAATAATCAAAGCCAAAATATTTCGAGGCTGTTTCAAACGAAACAGCCTCGTTTTTTATTTCTCATTCTTTAAAATACGGCTCTGCCTTGATGCCAAGCAAAGCGACGTCACAAACGTATGGCAGCACCGCCCACTGTACCGCGGTGCAAGCGGAGCAATGTGCGTCCAGACAACGACAGCGCGCACACAAGGGCTTGCGCGGATCAGTAATTTTTGCGCTCATATATGCGTATTGCCGAGGTGGCTTGATCGCGTCACCATATTGGCGCGTACCCAAAGCAA
>JAFNZX010000274.1 GCA_017382615.1 Clostridia bacterium
ATTCCTGTCTATGTTTGCTTAATCAGAAAGGGAAATAGATATTATGGCACAACTCAAAATTACAGAAACCGTATTGCGTGACTCTCACCAGTCACTCATTGCGACGAGAATGACCACCGAGGAAATGCTTCCTATCCTGGAGGAAATGGATAAGGTCGGCTACCACTCCCTGGAGGCGTGGGGCGGCGCAACCTTTGACTCCTGCATGCGTTTTCTCAATGAAGACCCCTGGGAAAGACTGCGCACCATCCGCGCGCACGTCAAGAATACCAAGCTGCAAATGCTGTTCCGCGGTCAGAACATTCTGGGCTACCGCCACTATTCCGACGACGTGGTTGCATATTTCGTGCAGAAGTGCATTGCCAACGGTATTGATATCATTCGTATCTTTGACGCACTCAACGATCCCCGTAACTTAAAGACTGCCATTGATGCAACCAAGCGCGAGGGCGGTCACGTACAGGCGGCGTTCAGCTATACCACCGGACCCGTATATACCATGGAGTACTACGCAAAGTACGCCAAGCAGCTTGAGGAAATGGGCGCGGACTCTATCTGCATCAAGGACATGGCAGGTCTGCTCAAGCCTTACGATGCTTACGAGCTTGTCAAGACGCTCAAGGCAAGCACCTCCTTGCCCGTACAGCTGCACACCCACTATACCGCAGGTCTTGCTTCCATGACGCTACTCAAGGCAGCAGAAGCAGGCGTTGACGTGGTGGATACTGCCATTTCTCCCATGGCAATGGGTACGTCCCAGCCTCCCACGGAGACCTTTGTGGCAGCCGTGCAGGGAACACCCTATGATACGGGTCTTGATCTGAATCAGCTCAACAAGGTGTCCAAGCACTTTGCGCCTCTGCGTGAGAAGTACCTGGCTTCGGGTCAGCTTAACCCCAAGGCACTGGCAGTTGACGTCAATGCGCTGTTGTATCAGGTACCCGGCGGTATGCTTTCCAACCTGATGAAGCAGCTTGCCGATGCAGGCAGATCCCACCAGCTGACCGATGTGCTTGAGGAAGTACCGCGCGTACGTGCTGACGTTGGGTATCCTCCTTTGGTTACGCCCTCCTCGCAGATCGTTGGTACGCAGGCTGTGTACAACGTCATTATGGGTCAGCGTTACAAGACCGTTACCAAGGAATTTAAGGACATCGTGCTCGGCAAGTACGGTAAGACGCCTATGGAGATCGACGATGCGTTTGCAAAGAGCATTATCGGTGACGCAAAGCGCATTACCTACAGACCCGCAGACGATCTCGCTCCCGAGCTGGAGGCAATTCGTGCTCGTATTCCGGCAGGACTTGTCGAGCAGGACGAGGACGTGCTGTCCTATGCACTGTTTGAGCAGATCGCACTCAAGTTCTTTGAGTACAGAAAGAACCAAAAGTACGGCGTAGACGCCAATGCCGACAAGGCAAACGGCATCCATACCGTGTAAATGCATAGCAAAAGGGCAGAGAAGCGTTCTCTGTCCTTTTTCACCCCAACAGATCATCCCCACAGGATGAAAGTTTTTGCGTCGCTTTTTTCAAAAAGCGACCGGGGGCTTGGGGCAGAGCCCCAAGTCGCGCCCGCAGGCGCGAAACTTTCCTTACGGCGTTTTTGGTTCTTTTTGCGCCAGCGGTGTCAAAAAGAACGGAAACGAATTCCTCACATAACGTCTCGAGAGAAACCTTGAGCGGAGCCTCTCCGTTCTTTTTTTGAGCAAGTAGC
>JAFNZX010000275.1 GCA_017382615.1 Clostridia bacterium
GATCCGCGCCCGCGCCCGCACGATCACGCGCCCGCGCCCGGTGGCGTAGGCATCGTACATTCCGCGGTTTCCGTAGATGATACCGTAGGTCGGGAAGTCGGGACCCTTGATAAACTGCATCAGCTCCTCCACCGAGCATTCGGGGTGGTCGATGCGGTAGATCGCGCCGTCAATAACCTCACCGAGGTTATGCGGCGGAATGTTGGTTGCCATACCGACCGCGATACCGACCGAGCCGTTGACCAAGAGGTTAGGGAAGCGTGCGGGCAGAACGCTGGGCTCACGCAGTCTGTTATCGTAGTTGGGTACCATGACCACCACGTTCTTATCCAGATCCTTGAGCATCTCGTCGGAAATTTTGTCAAGTCTTGCCTCAGTATAACGGTATGCTGCAGGCGGGTCACCGTCCACGCTACCAAAGTTACCGCTACCCTCAATCAAGGGATAGCGCAGGGAGAAGGGCTGAGCCATACGAACCAGCGTACCGTAAACCGAGGAGTCACCGTGGGGGTGATAACGACCCAGCACGTTACCAACCGTCTTAGCAGACTTCTGCGTGGGTCTGTCGTGCGTGGCGTGATCCTCGTACATCGCGTAAAGCACGCGGCGCTGACCGGGCTTCAGACCGTCGCGCACGTCGGGCAGAGCGCGCGAAATGATGACCGACATAGAGTACTCGATAAAGGATTTTTTAACCTCCTTATCCATGCCGACGTCAATAATTTTTTGCTGGTCAAACAGAATATTTTCGTATTCCTGATCTCGTTTGTCTTTTCTGATCATTTTCATACCTTCTTACGTAAATTTATCTATATTTTGGTGCTTGATTTTTCGAACGGGAAGCGTCAGAATCCATGACGCGGGGAAAAGGGGCAATAACGCAATTGACGTACCGAAAAACAAAGGAATGCACACGTAGCGCACAACATCCGGGATCGGTACCGAGCCGCCGGAAAGCAGCACGTATAGGATTGCCACAATGACGCGTAAAACAGATGCAACCGCGCCAAAGGAAAGATAGACGGTAAATTTTCTTTTTGGGAACAGATCGGCACATACGTACGCACCATAGGCACAAAGCACGTATAATAGCGGCAGAAGAAAAATTCCGCAGCCCGCAGTGCCATCGGCTAAAATTCCGGCAAAAATACCGAATAACGTGCCGTAAATATGCGCGTACCGTCCCGCAAAAACGCCTATACCCACGCACATACATAAAAGCAGGTCGGGTACAAGAATGGCATCGTTTAAATAATGGGGGAAAAACGAGGTTTGCGCCGCGCAAAGCAGGATAGCGCAAGCGACACATCCCACGGCAGTCATTGCATGTAAAACGTAATGCTTTCTCATTGCTGCGCGCCCTCTGTGGTCTGCTCCGTGTCGGGCAATTTTTCAACAAAGCCGGTAATGACAAATACCTGCTCCAAGTCATCAAAATTCACGGCAGGCTGCAGGGTAGCCGTCAGTGTACGGCTGTAGACGTCGGGCATGACCTCAATGATGTGTCCGACAGTCAGTCCCGAGGGATACATATCACCAAGATCACCCGTCACCACGCGGTCACCGATCTGTAAGGAAGCGTCCTCGGGCAGATAGACCACGCGCAACAGCCCCTTTTGCCCCATAGCGTAGGGGCAATCCGTCATGCCCACGTCACCCGAGCGTTGCACGTACACGCCCACACCGGTATCGTACTGGAGCAGCGTTTTGACGCGGCAGGAATTGGTGCTGACCTCGCAGACGTATCCCACAACGCCGTTTTTGGTAATGACAGCCATATTTTCCCGAATGCCCGAGGCAGTCCCCCTATCCAGCGTCAGATACTGCAGGTACGTGCCGTCACTGTTACCAAGCACCTGCGCCTGCACCACGGAAAAGGAATCGTATCTGTCGCGCACGCCGAGATAATCGCGCAAGGCGGCATTTTCTCCCACGGCAAGCTCGGCATCATGCAGCTGATTTTCCAAATTTTCCACGCGATCCTTCAGAGCTTGATTTTCCTCGTACAGCGCGCGCATATTGGAGAAATAGACGAGATATCCGTCTAACGACTTGGAAAGCCGTGTAAACGCATTCTGAAAGGGCAGCATGGCATCCTGCACCATGGCGGCAGGAATATTTTGCACGCCCATAAAGTAAAATACCGAAAATACCGTCGAGACGCAAAGTGCCAGCGTCAGCGATATCAAGAATATTTTATTTTTGATATATTTCATGTTCCGCCTTTCTTGACAGTAGTTAGTAGCCATTCGGCATAGATCTGCTCCAAATCGGGAAGCCGGGATGCAGGCAGCCTGACCTTTGCGGTAGCTGCGGCGCAGGCAAAGCGCAAAGCGTCTTCAATAGGCAAATTGCATAGCTCATGCACGTAAATGAATGCTGCAAGCATGGTGTCTCCCGCACCGGCAAAGGAGGTCACGCACTCCACCAAAGGGGGACATGCGTCGTAAACACCCTCTCTTCCCGCATAGATCGCGCCGTGTCGATCCATGGAGCACAAAATTTGTACGCTCGTGTCGCTGTATGCGGAAAAAACAGCCCGACAAGCGTCGTTTTTAGTTTTCAACAAGGAAATATCTTGCGCAAAGGACGTGCAAAATTCCTCCACGTTCGGCTTGATAAGAAGCGGTTTTGCTTGTATTGCAAGGGAAAGAGCCTCTCCCGAGGCATCGGACACACAGGGGATATCCAGTGTGTGCAGTTGCTCGATCACATACTTATACACACCTTTTTCCACACCCTGTGGAAAACTTCCGCACAGCGACACGTGCGAAATTTTTTCACTACGACATATGTCGACAATTCTGTGGATAAGTTGTTGATAATGCTGTGGAAAAATCACACCGGCATTTCCGTTTTGCTCGCGCGTCGTACCGTCCGCGTCCACGTACTTGTAGTTTTGTCGCAAAGAGAGGTTTGTTTTGATCAGCTCACAATCAAAGCCACAGCCCGAAAGCAGCGCACTTGTCTGCCCGTCATGGTCGTCCGGCGCAAGCAGTGTCACCTTTGCGCCCAGCGCGTGCAGCATGCGGGAAAGATTGATTGCCTTGCCGCCAAGTGTTTTTGATCGGCTGATTTCCGTGCCGTTTTCCGTATATACCGTCACGTCCAACGCAGGGTGCAGGCAAACTGCCAGCACGTGTCCCTCGGGGCGTGCACGGACGATTTTTTCAAAATCAGATGTCCAGGTTTTCTGCAAACTTTGCATTTTCCTCGATAAAAATTCGTCTGGGCTCAACCTTGTCACCCATCAAAAGCGAGAAGGTCTGGTCGCAAAGCATAGCGTCCTCCATGGTCACGCGCAGAATGGTACGGGTGCTGGGGTCCATGGTGGTCTCCCACAGCTCGTCGGGGTTCATCTCACCAAGACCCTTGTATCTGTCTGCTTCAACGTTTGTCGTACCCAGCTCGGCAATATAAACGTCGCGCTCCGCATCGGAAAAGGCGTATTTTTCACCGATCTTTTTGCCGCCGCTGCGCTTATATACCTTGTAAAGCGGAGGCTGTGCGAGATAAACGTGTCCTTGCTTGATCAGCTCGGGCATGTGGCGGAAGAAGAAGGTGAGAAGCAGAATACGGATATGCGAGCCGTCAACGTCCGCGTCCGCCATGATGATAATTTTGCCGTAACGCAGCTTGGTAATATCAAATTCATCGCCGATGCCACAGCCCAGTGCCTGAATGATGGGCACGAGCGAGGGGTTGGCGTAAACCTTGTCAAGTCTTGTTTTTTCAACGTTCAAGACCTTACCGCGCAAGGGGAGGATTGCCTGGAAGCGCGAATTACGCCCCTGCTTTGCAGAACCGCCTGCACTGTCTCCCTCTACCATGTAAATCTCGGTAAATTCGGTGTTTCTGTCCTGGCAGTCGGCAAGCTTACCGGGTAGAGAGGAGCCCTCGAAAAGGCCCTTTCTTCTCGCAGTTTCGCGTGCCTTTCTTGCAGCCTCTCTTGCGCGCGACGCGGCAAGGGATTTTTCTATGATGATCTTACCCACGGCAGGGTGCTCCTCAAGGTATTCACCCAGCTTGGATACCACGGTGTTTTCCACTAAGGTTCTGATCTCACTGTTACCCAGCTTTGCCTTGGTCTGGCTTTCAAACTGTGCGTTTTCCAGCTTGACCGAGATGATGGCGCAAAGACCCTCACGCACGTCGTCACCGGACAGATTCTTATCGCTGTCCTTCAAAATGCCGTTTTTACGTGCGTAATCGTTGAGCACGCGCGTCAGTCCCGCCTTAAAGCCGGTCTCGTGCGTACCGCCCTCAATGGTGTTCATATTATTGGCAAAGGTCATGATCACGTCGCTGTAGGAATCGTTATACTGCAAGGCAATTTCAGCCACGCTCGTGTCTTTTTCCGCCTTCATGTAAATGACGTCGGGATGTACGGGATCGCAGTGCTTGGACTCGGTCAGGTATTCGACAAAGGTAGAAATACCGCCTTCAAATTGCAGATCGGCTACCTTCATCTCTTCGCCCTCACCTACGCGCGCGTCGCACAAAACAAGGTGCACGCCCGCGTTGAGAAAAGCCTGCTCGCGCAAGCGATTGAGCAGAATATCGTAGTCAAAAACCGTCTCCTCAAAGATGGTGGGATCGGGCTTAAAGGTGACCTTTACGCCGTGCGGACGCTCGGGGCACTCTCCCTCGCAGCGGAAAGGACGCGCCACAAAGCCGCGCTCAAAGCGTTCGGTATAGTGCACACCGTCCACCGAGTCGTCAAGCTCCAGCCATTCCGAAAGCGCATTCACGACCGATGCACCAACGCCGTGCAAGCCGCCTGCGATCTTATAGCCGCCACCGCCGAATTTACCGCCCGCGTGCAGAATGGTATACACCACCTCGGGCGTGGGAATGCCCTCCTTTGCGTGGATACCGGCAGGAATACCTCTGCCGTTGTCCTCAACGGTCACGCTGTTATCGGGATTGATGGTCACGCGAATGGTATCGCAATACCCCGCAAGTGCCTCGTCAATCGAGTTATCCACGATCTCGTAAACCAAATGGTGCAAACCGCGGATCGAGGTCGTACCGATATACATACCGGGACGCTTTCTGACCGCTTCAAGACCCTCAAGCACCTGAATTTGGCTTTCGTCATATACGTTTTCTTTTTCCGGGGTAAGATTTTCTTTTTCTTGCATGTTTAAATTCCTTTTTATAGATTTTGGTTTGAATAGATTACTGCATTAAAGGCTGGATGGATCCTTGATTCTGCCCCATAAGGAGCTTGCCGAGAGCTGCGAAAAGCACACCCTGCAGCCCTCTTTCGTGCGATACAGCACAAAGGATTTTGGCACGTCCTGCCTTGCCAGGTCCAAAAGTCCGTTTTTTTCCGCACGGGACAGGTATTGCTTGGTAACGGGGGAAAGCGTGGCGTTATCGGTATCAAAAATGCCGATAATATCGCGCACGCGGATATTTTTGTTGTTTCCAACGTGTAAAAACATAGTGTTCAGTCTCGTTTCGTATAAGTGCCGTTTTTGACCAAAACGGTATTTTGATTGCCCGCGGGCGTATATTCACAAGAGGTCATGATCACCTGGCGATCGCAAATCTCATCCAGTAAGAACGAGCGACGGGAGGCGTCCAGCTCGGAGAGCACGTCGTCAAAGAGAAACACGGGGTATTCTCTGTCGCCCGTCAGACGCGAAATTTCGCCCTCTGCCATCTTCATGGCAAGTGCAATGGATCGTTGTTGCCCCTGAGAGGCAAAAATTCGCGCGTATTTGCCGTTTAAGACGATTTCAAGGTCATCTCGGTGAATGCCCCATAAAGTGCTTCCCGCGGCAATTTCTCGGTCGTGGTGCGAGGTGTAAAGCCGCATGAAGGCGCGCTCACAGTATTCTCTGTCCGCGTACATGTCGTCCTCTACGTGCGCCGTGCCCTTGTATTGCACGTTTACCTGCTCGCGCTGCCCCGTCATACCCGTAAAAAACTCTCCTACGTGACAGTTAAGCCTTTGCACGTATTCGTACCGCACCGAGGCAATGTACGCCGCCTCGTGCGCCAATTGTGCGCTCCACAGCTCAATGGTGTCGTCAAAGGTCTTGCGATCCGTCTCGCCCGTTTTAATCAGGCTGTTGCGCTGCTTTAAGAGCTGATTGTATTTTTGCAGCGCACGCACGTAAGCGGGATGCAACTGCGAGATGGCAACGTCCAAAAAATTCCGTCGCTCACCCGGCCCCTCCTTGACCAAGGAAAGGTGCTCGGGGCAAAACAGTACGACACGGAAATTTCCCAGCAGCTGACTGGTGCGCGCAAGGCTGACGCCGTTATGGTAGACGCGCCTGCGGTTTTTTGAGCCGGAAAACAGCGTCATTTCCACGGTCTGCTCACGCTTATTGTCGGAAAAATGCTGCAAAATGCTGCATTCCTCCTGCCCAAATCGCACAAGCTCGGCATCCTTTGCCTGCCTGAAGGTTTTCCCCAGCGCGCAAAGGTAAATCGCTTCCAAAAGATTGGTCTTGCCCTGCGCGTTATCCCCCACCAGCAAATTGACGCCGGGGGAAAAATCCACGCACGCATGCTCGATATTACGGAAATTTGTGACCTCAATGCGATTGCATTGCATAATTGATCAGTCCTTCATACGGACGGGCAGGAGCAAGAACAGCTCCTTGTCCTCACTCTGCACGGCAGGCTCAATGTTGATGCTGGAAAGCGCGGAGGTCATGCTCAATCTGATTCTGTCAGCCGTGCAGGAGCGCAGAGAATCGATCAGGTAACGGTTATTGAAGGCGATGACGAGATCGTCGCCCTCGTGGTCAATAGCAAGCTCCTCGTAGGTTGAGCCCGCGGTAGAGGTTGCGGAAATCTTGAGGAAATCACCGTCCACGGTCAGCTTAACGTGCGAGCGCACGCTGCCTGCAATTCTTTCCTCGGTTACCAGTGCTGCGCGCTCCAGAGCACCAATCAGAACAGCTCTGTCAAGCTCCACGGTAATGCGGTGATTGGTCATGATAATGCGGTTATAATCGATGTATTCACCGTCGATCAGACGGGAGAAAAAGATCATGTGATCAAGATCGAATACGATGTTTTTGCGGCTGGTATAAACGGTTACGGTCGCGTCCTCATCATTTTCCAGCATTCTGTAAAGCTCGCCCACGGTCTTAGAGGGAATGATAAAGGAGAAGTCGGAATTGCCTTGTACCGTAAAGGCTTCGATATCGGTTGTCACGTTGCACTTTGCCAGCTTGAAGGAGTCGCAGGAAACAAGGTGCAAGGTCGTGCCGGCAATCTTGAAATGACAGCCGTTGAGCACGGGACGCTGGTCGTTGACGCCCATGGCGTACATCACCTTGGAGAGCATGTCCTTGAGCACGCTCTGTCTGATCTTAAAGCCGTTTTGCGAGGTCAGACGGGGAATTTCGGGGAAATCCGCACCGGAGAGCGCGTTCATCTTATGTGAGGATTTTGCGCTGACGATTTCCGCATTCAGCTTATCGTTTACAGTCAGGGTAACGGTCTCACCCTCCATCACGCGAATGGTCTGTACGAACTTCTGTGCATTGATAATATAGCTGCCGGGCTGCTCAACCTGTGCCTGAATGGTCAGTCTGACACCCTTTTCCAAATCAAAGGTGGTCAGCACGCAGGTGTTGTCCTCTTTTGCTTCAAACAAAATGCCCTCCACGGCAGTCAGCGTGCTTTTGCCGGATACTGCGCACATCAAGGGAGTAACGGCGTTGCAAATTTCCTGTCTGTTAAAAACGATCTTCATAATTTCGCTCCTTTTTAAATTTTTCCGCACGCATGCGACCGCTGTCGCACGGGTACGACGCGCGTACGCGCGAGAGAGATAGAGAGATACTATACCAGTAGTGGTCTTCGTAGTTGCTGTGTAAAATGTGGAAAAGTCGGATTTTCCTTATAAATAAAGGATTTTTTTCTTGAAAAAGTGTGTTTTTCCTGGTGAAAAGTCCGTATATAACCCGCGCGCTTTTTGTGGAAAACCTGCGACGCGTTTGGTCAAAACAGATTGGGTGTCGCACTTTGGTACGACATGCGTGTCGTTGTGGAAAATTTTGCTTGAGTTTTCCACAGGTAGAGAGTCAAAAAGTCAGCTTTCCTTGACGGATTTGATCAGCTCGTCGATTTCCATCGAGAAGGATTGAGAAGCCATGATGTTCTTTTCCACAGTCTCAATGGAGGAAATGATGGTAGTGTGATTACGGTTTAAGATCCTGCCGATGCCGGGGAAGGACATGTCCGTGATCTGTCTGATCAGGTAGATGGCAATGTGTCTTGCCTGCGCAATATTCTTTGTGCGGCGCTCACCGATAATGTCTTCCTTCTTAATGCCGTATTTGCGGTAGACTGCGCTGAAAATCTTATCAACCGTCACGTCAACCGGCTCAGCTCCGCCCAGCAGCTCGTCAATGCAGCCGCGGGCAACGTCCATGGTAATGACCTTACCGTACACAAAGCCGATGGCACTGAGCTTGCGCACAGCTCCTTCGATCTGTCTGATGTTGGAGCGCAGGTTTTCAGCTAAAAATTCCATGACCTCGTCGGAAATATCCAAACCTGCCTGGTCAGCCTTTTTCTTAAAGATCGCCACGCGAAGCTCGTGATCCGGCGGCTGAATGTCCGCAATCAATCCCCATTCAAATCTGGTTTTGAGTCTGTCCTCCAGCGTCTGAATATCCTTGGGCGGCTTGTCCGAGGTCAGAATGATTTGCTTACCGTCCTCGTGCAGGGCGTTGAAGGTGTGGAAAAATTCCTCTTGCGTGGAAACTCTGCCTGCAATGAACTGAATGTCGTCGATCATGAGAATGTCGCAGCTGCGGTATTTGTCGCGAAATTCGTTCATGGTGCGGCGCGCAATGCATTCAATCATCTGGTTGGTAAAATCCTCACCCTTGATGTAAATGACCTTGATATCGGGACGCTTGCGCTTGAATTCGTTGGTAATGGCGTAAAGCAGGTGCGTTTTACCGATACCGGAGGGGCCATAGATAAACAGCGGATTATAATCCGTTGCGGGGTGATTGGCAACCGCTATGCAGGCTGCGTGTGCAAATTTGTTTGAGTTACCCACGATGAAGTTATCAAAGGTATATTCAAACTTAAAGGGAGGCTTTGTTGAGCCCACCATGGGCTTGGGCAGGGGCTGTCTTGCCTCGTCCGGAACGGTTGCGTGCGCCTTGGCGTGCGCGGCAGCCTCCACCTCCGCTGCGCGGGCAAAGCGTTCTCTTAATTCAAGGATGTCCTTGGTATCACCCGAAAAAATCAGATCGACCTTGACGTTTATGCCGAGATTTTCAGAAAATTTCTGTTGTATTTCGGGTAAGAATTTGTGTTTGATGTAATTGATTTTGATCTCGGATGCCGTTGCCATGGTGATCACGTTATTCTCAAAGCTTCGAATTTCGATGCCGCCAAACCAAATCGTTGAGATCTCCTCTCCCATCACGCCTCTGTAGTATTCCTTGATACCCTCCCAGAGCGCGTTGATTAAATCTAAAAATTCCATGTATGTTTCCTTTCCCAATCGGGTACAAATTTGATATATACTAATAGTATATATATATTATAACATATATTAGCCGTAAAAGCAACCCCCGAATACGCATTTTTAAGCTTTTTTGCATCAAAAAAGTTTACATTTTTGTGATTGCAATTACGGTAAAATCACGATATAATATAATTGTAAATTTTTTATGAAAAGGAATTTTTATGGCAAAGATCAGATACAGCGTCAAGGGTATGACGTGTGCTGCCTGCGTCGGTCACGTGGAGCGCGCTGCAGGGAGCGTGCTGAAAAAGCAGGATATTACTTTTCAGGTCAGCCTGCTGACAAATTCTCTGTCGGTCACGTACCCCGAATCGTGCACGGCGGCAGAAATCAAAAAAACAGAAAAAAAGCTGTCTGCGGCAATCGCAGCGGCAGGGTATACATTGGAACAAGAGCGGGACAAGGCGGCAGAGCTTGCAGAAGAAAAGGCGCAGGCAAAGCGTGCCTTGGTCAGATTTATCGTCAGTGCCGCTCTGACCGCATCCGTCATGTTTATTGCCATGGGCAACATGATGGGCATTCCCTTTTTGCAGTTTTTTTCCGAGCCCGAGTGGGCACTTTACTTCGTGCTTTTGCAGGTTGTGATGGTGCTGCCGGTGCTGATTCTCAATTACGGCTTCTTTTTCCGCGGTTTTCGCGCGCTTTTGCATCTTTCCCCTAACATGGATACCCTGATCGCGCTTGGCTCGTCTGCGGCGTTTATTTACGGCGTGTGGGCGGCGATTGAAATTGGCATTGCAACCGCAACGGGTGACCACGCGCTGCTGCACGAGTGGCTGCATTCGCTCTACCTTGAATCAGCTGCCATGATTGTCACGTTGGTCTCCTTGGGCAAATTGTTAGAGCACAGAGCCAAGACCCGTGCAGGGCAAGCCGTGCGTGCGCTTGCCGCGCTGATGCCGGAGCATGCAAGAGTGCTGCGCCGAGGATTTTGGGAAACGGTACCCGTGTCCGAGATAAAAACCGGCGAAGAGGTCAGAATTCTGCAGGGAGAGCGCATTCCCGTGGACGGCGTGATCGTGGACGGACAGGGTAGTGTGGATGAATCTCCCTTGAGCGGTGAGAGTATTCCGGTGGAAAAGCAGGTGGGCGACCGCGTCAGCGGCGCATGCACCTTAACAAGCGGTGTGCTGTACGTGCGCGTGGATTGCGCCCTGCAGGATACTGCGCTGCAAAAGATCATCAATTTGCTTGAAGAGGCAGCAGCGTCCAAAGCACCCATTGCCCGCGTGGCGGATAAGGTCAGCGGCATTTTCGTGCCCTGCGTAATGGGCATTTCACTGCTGACACTGGCAGTGTGGCTGATCGTAACTCATGGTGACGTCAATGCAGCCTTGCGTTCGGCTATCTCCGTACTGGTCATATCTTGTCCTTGTGCGCTGGGTCTTGCCACGCCGACAGCTATTATGGTAGGCACGGGAAGAGGTGCGGGTGAGGGCGTTTTAATCAAGAGCGGTGAGGCGTTGGAGGCTTTGCAGGACGTGCAGTTCGTGCTCATGGATAAGACCGGTACTCTGACGAAAAGCAAGCCGCAGGTTTCGCACGTGCAGGTGTTCGAGGGCTTTGACGAGCGGGACGTGGTTGCGTACGCGTACGCAGCGGAAGGTCTTTCCGCGCATCCCTTATCTATGGCAATATGCGCGTACGCCGAGCAAAACGGCATTGCGCAATTGCCTGCCACAAATCCAACCTCCGTCGTTGGATTTGGCATTGGCGCGTGCGTGAACGGCAAAACGGTGCTTGTCGGCAAGCCGCAGTATTTGAAAAATCATGGCGTTGATGTGCAAAACGAGCATTTATCAGCCTTTGAAAGCTGTCAAAAACGCGGTTTTACGTCCGTTTTAGTAGCAATTGAAGCAAAAACGGCAGGTATCATCGGTATTTCAGACCCGATCAGAGAGGAAAGTAAGCAAACTGTCGCTGCGCTTTCCGATATGGGAATTACCTCGGTCATGCTGACGGGAGATAATCCCGTCACGGCAAACGCCATTGCAGACAAGGCGGGGATTGACGACGTGCACGCCTCGCTTTTACCGGAGGATAAGGAACGCATCATGCGTGAATATATGAAAAAGGGAACGGTTGCCATGGTGGGTGACGGCATTAACGACGCACCCGCGCTGGCACGTGCACACGTGGGCATTGCCATTGGCTCGGGCACGGAGGTCGCGATTGACTCTGCGGACGTCGTGCTGTCAAAAAGCTCCCTGTGGGGCGTGGTGCAGGCAATCAGACTCAGCCGTCAGACCGTGCGTATCATCAGACAAAACTTGTTCTGGGCACTGATCTATAACAGCATTTGCATTCCGCTTGCCGCGGGCGTGCTTGCACCCGTTGGCATCGTGCTCAATCCCATGATTGCCTCGGTGGCAATGTCGTTTTCCTCGGTCAGCGTCGTGCTCAATTCCCTAAGGCTCAAAAAGCCCGATACGTATAAAGCGGGCAGTAAATATATCATTCATCACAAAAGGAGAAAAAATATGGCAGAACAGAAGATTATTTTGGACGTGCAGGGCATGATGTGCCATAAGTGCGTCGCTCACGTCAAAAAGGCACTGGAGGGCGTCAAGGGCGTCAAGGAGGTCGAGGTCAGCCTGGAGGAAAATACCGCAACCGTTACGTATACGGGTAAAAAGCCCCAAACGCTTGCAGATGCAGTGATCGAAGAGGGCTATGAGGCAAAAATCAGAGCATAAATCTGTAAATGAAAACAGTCATTTGATGAAAAACCGGCAGATTTTTATTCTGTCGGTTTTTTTATACAAATCATGATTTTTTTATTTGTGCAAAGCACCAAAGTTTTCGGTCAAAATTCCAAAAAATACATAACCCCCTTTGCACACAACGTATTTTATTGTATAATATAAAATGAAGTATTCTAAGCAAAAGGAGTGACGCAATGAAGAGATCATTTCATATAAAAATCATGCAAACGGTCTGCGCGATCCTTTGCTTGTGTATCGTCTGCAGTGCATTTTTGCTGTGTGCGAGTGCTGCATCGGTACAAAATTATACGGTGACTGTGGATAAGCCCGTCGGTGTTACTGCAAAAAATATGCCCGCCGTGCTCAAGGACGTGCAAAACGGCACGAACCCCGTTCTGCACGTGGCAGGATGGATTCAAACCGATATGGTTATCAAGGAATATGAATATACCATGGACGGCGGCAAGACGTGGACGCGCTCAAAAGAAGCAGTACAGCCCCGTCCCGATACCCAACGCTATAATCCAACTACTTATCAGACGGCAGGCTTTTCTCTGGATATTGACGTTAGGGATTTGGAGCGCGGCACGTACGATCTGTTTGTGCGTGCATATACCGATCAAAACGACGTCATTGACGTGCTTGCGATGTTAAACGTTACAATCGGGCACGTGGATAAGATTACCATGACGTATCACGAGCTCAATCTTCGCGCGTTTGGCGCAAAGGGAGGTTTGCTCAATCTTGCATCGGGACAAAAGCTGATGCTGGATGCTTATAATTTGCGCGAATTTCAATCCTTTGAGGTATTGTTGGATCAGGATGCCGAGCTGACACTGCAAAGCGCGCCTTCTTCTGTCATGACCCTTCAAAAGACCTTTCATGCAGAAAAAGATCAGGACGGCAATTTTGTTGCAACTGTTTCCTTGACAGACGTACAATACGCCGGAAAATTGACTTTGCAAAGTAATCAGGACGTGAAAATCTCGCGTATACGGTTTTATACTGACGTGCCGGATTATTATCAAGGAGAGCTGGCCGTGCACATGGCGTACACGCCGTATGAATATTTAAGCGGTGCAAACGCGGTGGATGCAACGGTTCTTGATGATGAAACGGTCGGTACGCATATGCGTCTGTATCCCACAGTGGATACCAACGATCCGTTCATTTATTTTAATCTTGGTAAGTATCTCAAGGAAACAAGGGAAGGTATGCAGATCAATGCCGATCATTATCGCTACATGGTCATTACCCTGCAAACGCCGAGCACGAATTCCAAAGGGTTGTTCCGTTTGTTCTTGTGTGCCGGGGAAATACACGGACCGTCCGGCGAGAGCCACGTAGCGTTTCAACCGAAAAATGACGGCAAATGGCATAAATACGTCGTTCCGCTGTGCGAAGAAGAGCATTGGACGGGATCTGTATACGGCATGCGCTTTGACTTTATAGACGGAAATGTCAAAACCTCGGATTACGCCAATATCGCGTCCCTGGCATTTTTCCCCGATGTGGAAAGTGCCAATAAAGCTGCGGCAATGCCCTTTGAGGTATATCACGAGCAGGGAGTTGTGCAGGATCCGTATAAAGAGGAGGGCAGAGCACCCTCGGGCAAGGCAGATGCCGTTACGTGGTTTGACCAATCGCTTGCCGATTGCTTTAGCGGTGAGAATAAGAGCACGTTCCGCTTTGACGAATACGGACACTTAATCCTGCAAGCAACGGAAATGACCAACGACCCCTTTGTCAGCTTTAGCCTTGAGCAGTATGCCGCAAAAACGGGACTTCCCACGCTGCGTGCAGAGGAGTACGGTGTGATCGTGTTGCGCGTGTATGCCGACAAAAATATTGACGGTAAGGGCTTTACGCTCTACTATTATTCCGGCGGTAAGAATTTCGCGCAGGGCGAGAGATCCGTGACGGCTATGTATGAGGGCGGAAAATGGGAATACCTGGTCTATGAAATGGCAGGTAAAACCGATTGGACCGATGAAATACTGGGCATGCGATTGGACTTTGCCCAGCAGATCAATGCAGGGCAGCGCGTTTGTCTGTCCGATATGCTGTTTTTCAAGGATAAGGACGCATGGAAGGCATATGCAAAAGAAAACGGCATTCCGGTAGAGACTGATGATCCTCCGGAAATAGAAACACGACCGACCGCGCCGGAAACCGAAATTCCCACCATTGAAATTCCCACCGAGGGAGCAGGGCTGGAATATATTCCTTCCGATAAAAACCAGCAAACACAAAACAATGCGAGCTGTCAGAGCACGTTTGCAGTACCCGTGTGCATCATGCTGTCTTTGGCTGCCGTTACGTTGATAAAAAATAAAACAAAAAAAGGAGATCAGTTATGAAAAGATTTCTTGTAATTCTTTTGAGCTTGACACTTTGTTTGAGCGCATTTCTGCCCTTGACCGTGCATGCGGAGCAATCTGCAGAGCTTGCCGACGACGTTGTCGGAAAGCTGGACGGGGAGACCGACAGAGTCGTGCAAAACGTCACCGTGGACGGTAAGGATACCGGTGTACAGATTCATACCATCACGCTGTCCGGTACGTACGGCAACAAAGAGGTTTGGGTTGCAACCGGCGACCTTTCCAATACAAATCTGTCCGTTGAAGTGATCAATGGCGGTCAGTATATGGTTTCGGGTGCGACGATGATGAAGGCATCCGCAGACTATAATGCTGCTCATCCCGGTCAGACCGTGCTGGCAGCTGTCAACGGTGACCTCTGGATGACCAGCGTGCACAGTAACGATAAGGTAACCACAAAGGTGCTTAAGGTGCCGCGCGGCTTTACCATGATTGACGGTGAAATCTGGGCAACCCAGCAGATCGGCATGGAAAACTACGTAGCAACCAACGGCGAAAAGGGCACGACCAGCCCCGATAAAGCTTCCTTTGGTATTACGGTAGCCAATCAGCCGCTGGTTGGTATTCCGATCGTGGATATCACTGTGAAAAACGAGACCAAGGGCAAGAATTTTGCAGCCGACGGCATCAACCGCCTGCCTGCATATAATTCGCTGATCGTATATAACTATCGCTGCAACGACACCAACTACGCGCTTTCCGATTCGTACGAGATCGAAATTGAGGTAGAGTCCTCCGCATTTACCGTAGACGGACAGGTAAAGGGTACGGTTAAAGCAATCTATCCCGCAAATTCTTCCACAAGACCCACGTTCAATGAAAAGAACGTAGTGCTGACCGCGCGCGGCAACCGTATAAACGACCTGAAAAACAACTTTGCGGTAGGTGATACCGTTTCCTTCTCCCTGAATCTGACCGATAAGCTGGGAAATACCGCGCTTTGGCAGACGGTAGAGGACGCCATCGGCGGTCACATGATCACGCTCAACGACGGCAAGATCTTCTCCCCCAACGGCAATAATTCCGAGTACCCCACCACGCTCATCGGTTACAATAATGACGGTAAGGTCATGATGCTGACCATTAACGCGCAGGAGTCCGGCAAATACCTTGGCTTGAACTTTACCAAGGGCGTACAGTTCTGCCAGGAGCTTGGCTATAACAGCGTATTTTACATGGACGGCGGCGGATCTGCTACCTTCGTTTCCATGGAGGAAGGCGAGAGCGGTGCAACCTACGTGGCAAGAAATAAGGGCTCTGACCCTTTAAAGGATGACAACGGCAACGTCATCGGCAGCTCGCAGCGTGCCGTTATCAACGGTGTGGGCTTTGTATGGAACGATACACCCGTTTGCGAAAAGCAGGGCAGCCTTGAGCATATTGAATATCCGCTGTTTGACTACGGTGATATATCCACCGAGTACGTGTGCGGTGAGCTGATGGCTGAATTTATGGGCGGTCATAATGCGGTTGACACCTATTACGACGCAGAGGCGGGCGGTATGGTCGTCAAGCTCAATACCAATAATAACGACCCCTACGCAGCCTTTGATATGACCTCCTTGGGTCAGATCAGCGCGGATGAGTACAAGTATATCGTGCTGCGCGTCAAAACCGACAGAACCACGGTGAATTCCAGCACCTCCGCTATCTTCTACGCCTGCGGTAACACCATGGGCGCTGTGGGCGGTCAGACCGCTTATTATGAAATTCCCAAGGGTGACCAGTGGAACTGGATCATCATTGACATGAATAAAAAGCACGGCTGGGCAGGCAAGATCAACAATCTGCGCTTTGATATTTTCGATGGTCCCATGATTGATAAGGGTTTGAGCGTGACCTTCTCCGTGCTGGCGTTTGCCAAGACCAAGGAGGATGCACAAAAGCTGACCGAGGGATATATTCCCGAGGGCTGTATTGCGGATTTTGGTACTTTCAAGCAGAAATTGGTGGACGTGCATAACGTCAAAAAGGCACTGGATACCATGAGCAAGGATGCTGCAATGCTGGCAGAGAGCGGCATGACCGCATTGGATGCTGCAAAGGCACTGGAAAACGCAAATGAAAAGACCCCTGCGATCTACGCAGAGGCTGTTGCACTGCTTGACAAGGTAAAGGCAGGCATGGATGCAATCGACGCTGCCAAGGCGTCCGCACAAGGATTGACCAATGAGGTTGAGGACGCAAAGGCACTGGAAGCGCAGGCACAGGAAGCTCTGACCGCTATGCAAGCAGATGCCGAGGCATTGACTGCAAAATTGGAGGAATTGGCGCAGGTGGCAGCCGAGACCGAGCCGCCCACTACCGAGGAGCCTACGACAGAAGTACCTACCACCGAGCCTGAGTCTGAGCCCGATTCTGCAAAGTCGAGCGGGTGCAAGAGCTTTGTCGGTGCAGGTATCATGGTCATGATCACGTTGCTCGGTGCGGCATTTGTCGGCAGAAAGCGTGACTGATTTGCGCAAAATTTTTTGTGTGCTTTGTGTGCTGATTTTGGTGCTTTGCTTTGTCTCGTGCGTGCCCACACCCCCCGCAGGCGGTGAGGACAGCACCGCACAGACCGAGGCGCAAACCGAAAAAGTAACGCAAGCAAATACCGTAACCGCACCGGAGTCTGACGCGCAGACCACCGAGCCCGTTACAGATCCTACGACCGAACCCGCTACCGAACAATTCACCGAAGAGGAAACTACCTTTGGTGAGCTGCATTTTCCCGAGAGTGGGGAGTGAACGAACAAAGGAGCTGTCCTGAAAACCAATATAGGAAGCAGCCACTCAAGCATAACAAAAAAGCAAGCCCCAAAATCAAAGCTTGCCGAGATAGTTATGTAACAAAACAATTAAGAAAGCGAGACTGAAAATCCCAACTTTTCGAGGGATTGGATGTTTCGCTTTTTTATTTTCTCAGCATAAATCGTATTGAAATAATCAGACCCCAAATCATAAAAATGTTCTTTGTTCAAAAGAATATGGTAAATTGCAAGACACATACTATGAGCAATGGCAACAATAGCACGTTTGCCCCCTCTGCGAGCAGCGATTTTACAGTATTTAGCGTAGAAGTAACTGTCCTTGTGGCGAATAGCGGAATGGGCACACTCAACTAACGTAGATTTCAAGAACAGATTGCCTTTTCGTATTCTGGAGCTCTTTTTCTTTCCGGCACTTTCATTGCATCCCGGCACAAGCCCTGCCCACGATGCAAAATGATCGGCATTTCTGAATTGCTTCATCTCAACTCCCGTTTCCGCTAAAATTCTTTCTGCGCTTCTTCTTGCTATACCGGGTATCTCATCAAGCAATTCTATACATTCTTCACAAGGTTCTGTTTTTTTTTAATATCTTCGTCCATTTCTTCTATGGATTTTGAAAGAAAATCTATATGCTCCAATTGTAATTTCAACATCTGCATTTGATGAAACCCTATGCTACCTGTTAAGGCCTTTCTTAACTCCGGAATTTTATCCCGTAATTTACCTTTCGCAAAAGTACATAGATACTCTGCATCAGTTGTTCCATCTATGATAGCATGAAGTATTTCCATCGATGATTTGCAAGAAATATCCGAAACTACGCTTGCAAGCTTTATGTTAGCTCCTTCTAAAACCGCTTGTATTCTGTTTAATTCTCTTGCTCTTTCGTTGATAATTTCATTACGGTATCTTACCATTTCGCGCAATTCTCTTTGCTCGCGGCTTGGAACAAAGCTTGCTTTTACAAGCCCGTGTCTTACCAAATCCGCTATCCATTCGGCATCCTTCACATCGGTCTTTCTACCGGGAACTGCTTTTATATGTTGCGCATTAACAACGATCAGTTCTATTCCTTCGCTTTCAAGGATGTTATACACAGGCTTCCAATACACTCCTGTGCTTTCCATTGCGGCAACTTGGCAATTTGTTTCTTTGATCCACTCTGCAAGCTTTTGAATATCCTCTGTCATGGTTCCAAATTCTCTTATTTCTTTTTTTCTGACGCTTGTAAAAATACAAACCATGAGCATATTTTTATGTACGTCAATCCCACAGCATCGCTCGTATACTACTTCCATCTTTAACCTCCGAAGTTTACTATTTCGAGCCGATGGGCTCCTTTCTTTGCTTGTTGGCTGTCCTGCGTGCTCATTTTTTCTATGGCAACATTATGTGGTACACTAAAGGAGCCTTGATCAGTCTGAGTCACGGATTTGTTAAATACCAATCCCCTTACGACCTTCTCGGCTCCTTTATTTTACCATATTCAATTCAATTTGTACACACCGTTTTCATCATTGTGGTGATAAACCATAATGACCGTCTGAGTTGATGA
>JAFNZX010000276.1 GCA_017382615.1 Clostridia bacterium
ACAACTTTGTAAACATTTCAAGTGTTTCGCCGGTTCGAATCTGTCGGGAGACCCGAAATGATGCGCGAGCAGAGCTCCGCGCGGAAATGAATCTACAAAATTTCGAAAAACTTTGAGTCGAAACAAAAAGAAACAAAAAAGAAAGTTCAAAGGCTAATGGGCCGGATTTACGAACCGTTGCTTGTGCCAAAGCCTATCCGAATCTTGCGCTCAACCTGCACAAGCCTATCCGATGCCCGCGGGGCATCGGAGCGGTTCAAATCAGTGGGAGAAGCCCAGCCAACAGAAAAGGGCACGCTGCTGCGTGCCCTTTTCTGTTGGCTGGGATGGCCGGATTTGAACCGACGACTGCCAGAGTCAAAGTCTGGTGCCTTACCGCTTGGCGACATCCCAATAACTCATACATTATATCATGCCTTTTTCGCTTCGTCAAGACCTTTTTGAAAAATCATGCGATTTTATTTTTTCAAAAAACATGCGATTTTTTTCACGTTTGATTTATATAGTGTATGGAGAGGGTGGGGAGAATTCGTTTAAGGCAAGTGCGCAAGATGATGAAACGATATCGATCGGCGAAAAAAAGAGATATTCACTATGTGAAAAAAACAGCAATTTTCACAAAATAAGTGTTGACTTTTATTTGAAAATGTGTTACAATGCATTTATATTAAACAGCAGGAGGTTGTGTTATGCAGATTTATGCACGCGAGTTCATGAGATACATGGACGAAAAGGGAGTTAAGTATACTGAGAGAGAAGAAAACGTTATCAAGGTTGTCTACAGCGGCGACAATATGGATTCCATTCCCGTTTTCGTGATTTTTGACGAGGACAACGATCCTCTGGTACAGCTGAAGTGCTGGGACGTTCAGAATTTCAAGAACAATGAGGCTTCCGCTCTCATGGTTTGCAATTCTCTTAACTACAAGTACCGCTGGGTCAAGTTCTACCTGGATAAGGACAGCGATATCGTTGTTTCCATCGACGCGATGATCGATCAGGATACCTGTGGCGAAGAGTGCCTGTCTTTGGTAAGACGTCTTGTGAACATCACGGACGAAGCATTCCCCGAAATTGCAAGAGCACGCTGGGCACAGTAATTCTGAACCAAGCTTTATAACTGATTTATCACGGATATGAGGAAAGGCGAGCGCAGCTGCGCTTGCCTTTCTGTATTTTTTGGGTTGCAAAATCCGTTTGCTTGTGCTATAATGTATAGAGAATACCGAAAGAAGGACAAGACCTTGGCGACCAAGACGTTACGCAAAGACTTTACACAAGGAAATATTTCACGGCAGCTGCTGCTTTTTGCGCTGCCTTTTATGGCGTCCAATGCCATGCAGGTGCTGTACAGCGCCATCGATATGGTCATTGTCGGCAAGTTTGTGGGCACGTTTGGTCTCTCCGCCGTGTCGCAATCCTCGCTGATCGTCAATTTTGCCACTATGGTGTGTCTGGGCTTTTCCAACGCAGGGCAGGTGCTGATTGCGCAGGCGCTGGGCGCGGGTAAGAAAAAAGAAATGAGCCGCATTATGGGCACGCTGTTCGGCTTTGTGCTGGCGTTGTCGCTGGTGCTCTCGGGCATCATTTTGCTGCTGCATCAACCGATATTGACCTTGGTCAACATTCCCGACGAAGCCCGTGACATGGCGGTGGAGTATATGATCATCTGTACGATCGGTCTGTTCTTTACGGCAGGGTACAACATGGTTTCCGCCGTACTGCGCGGTATGGGGGATGCCAAGCGTCCGTTTATGTTCATTGCCATTGCGTCGGTCACAAATCTGCTGCTTGATCTGCTTTTCACCGGCTGGCTTGGCTGGGGTGTGGCGGGTGCTGCGTGGGCAACCATTATCGGGCAGGGCGTGTCGTTTGTCTTCTCGCTGTTCTATCTTTACCGCAAAAGAGAGGCGTTCGGCTTTGATTTTGCAAAGGAGAATTTTATTCCCGATCTCAAATACGTGGGCATGATCGCCAAGCAGGGCGTGCCCATGGCAATCCAGTCGGGCTTTATCAATCTTTCCATGATCGTGGTCAACGCGCAGATCAATAATCTCGGCGTTGTGGAAAGCGCGGCGTTCGGTGTGGGCGTGCGCATTGACGACATTATCAACAAGATCTCGCAGGGCATTCAGTATGCCGCCATGCCCATGGTCAGCCAGAACATCGGCGCGGGCGACCAAAAGCGCGCAGAGAAGGTGGTGCATTGGGCGTGGGTGTATTCGTTTGCCATGACGGTGTTCTTCGTGATCATGTATATCCTGCTTGGCAAGCAGCTCTTCATGCTGTTTGACCCCGATAATCCCGCCGTGCACGCCATGTCGGGCGAGTTTATCCGCGCGATTCTTTGGATGTTCCCGGCATTTGCCATCATGCGCGGCAGCGGCGCGTTTATCCAAGGTCTTGGGCACGCCAAGCTTTGCATGGTGCTGGCACTTTTGGACGGTGTGGTGCTGCGTATCGGGCTTTCGTGGCTGTTTGGTATCGGCTTTGGCTGGGGATTTTTCGGCTTCGTGCTGGGCTACGGTCTTGCCCCCTACGGCTATGCCATCCCAAGCCTGATCTATTTTCTGTCGGGTGTGTGGAAAAAGCGCAGAACCTTGGCAGAAGAGATGTAAATAAGCAAAGAGGTCGCATTGCGGCCTCTTTTGGTTTTGGAAAATATTTTTCGCAAATTTTTACAAGCTTTTATAAAAATGCCGTCTATAAAGACAAAGGACCCCAAAA
>JAFNZX010000277.1 GCA_017382615.1 Clostridia bacterium
ACCAACTTAGCAGTCAACTACGCCGCGCACTTATCCGGGCAGGGCAAGCGCGTGGTGTTGGCTGATATGGATATCGTCAACCCTTATTTCCGCTCCAAGGACAGTGAAGAGGAGCTCCGCGCACTCGGCATCGCAACGCTCTCCTCTCCTTACGCAAACACCAACCTGGACGCACCCGCCATGCCCGCCTCGTTTTACGGCATCTTTGAGCACAAGGATCGCTTTGCGGTGCTGGACGTGGGAGGCGACGACCGCGGTGCGGTGGCTCTTGGCAGATACGTGCCCATGATCAAGGAGGAAAACGACTTTCAAATGATCTTTGTGGCAAACGCACACCGTGCGCTGACCCCCACCCCCGAGGATGCCTTGGAGGTGCTGCGCGAGATTGAGCACGCCTGCAAGCTGCCCGTTACGGCGATTGCCAACAATTCGCACCTGGGCGAGTTTACCGACGCAGAAACCGTACTGGCTTCCGAATCCTACGTGCAAAGGCTGTGCGAGCTTTCGGGATTGCCGCTGGTCATGACCGCGTTTGAAGAAAAGCTTGTGCCCGATCTGCAATGTCGCGTGCCCCATCCATTCCCCATCCAATTACAGAAAAAATACTATTGATTACATACGGAGGACCCCATTATGGCTAAATTAACCATTGACGCCGAAAAATGCAAGGGCTGCGGGCTTTGCGTGGCAACCTGCCCCAAAAAGCTTTTGCAGATTGCAAAGGATAAGATCAACTCCAAGGGACATTGCCCCGCGGAAATCACCGACCCCGACGCTTGCGTGGGCTGCGCCAACTGCGCACTCATCTGCCCCGATTGCGTGATCACGGTCGAACGCTGAGAAAGGAGAGATATCATGTCCGATAAGGTACTTATGAAAGGCAATGAAGCCATTGCCGAGGCTGCTATTATGGCAGGCTGCCGTCATTACTTCGGCTACCCCATCACCCCTCAGACCGAAATTGCCGCTTACATGGCAAAGAAGATGCCCAAGATCGGCGGTTGCTTCTTGCAGGCGGAAAGTGAGATCGCAGCGATCAACATGGTCTACGGCGTATCCGCCGCAGGCAAGAGAGTTATGACCTCCTCCTCCTCTCCCGGAATTTCGCTCAAAAGCGAAGGCATTTCCTACCTTGCAGGTGCAGACCTGCCCGCGCTGATCGTCAACGTACAACGCGGTGGCCCCGGTCTTGGCGGCATTCAGCCCTCCCAGTCCGACTACTTCCAGGCAACCCGCTCCTGCGGCCACGGTGACTTCCACCTGATCGTACTGGCACCCAGCTCTGTGCAGGAAATGGCGGAGCTGACCGTCAAGGGCTTTGACCTTGCCGACAAATACCGCATGACCTCCATGATCCTCGCCGACGGTACCATGGGTCAGATGATGGAGCCCGTTTGCCTGTCCGACATCAAGCCCACAACTGTAGAGAAGCCCTGGGCTGTCACGGGTACGAAATTGGAAAGAAAGCATAACATCGTCAACTCGCTCTCGCTCGTTCCCGAGGAGCTGGAGCAGCTGAACTTTGACCGCTTTGACCGCTACCGCATCGTAGAGGAAAACGAGGTCATGTATGAGGAGTTCATGATGGAGGACGCAGAGATCTGCATCGCCGCCTTCGGTATTGCAGCGCGCGTTTCCAAAAATGCCGTCATCGCAGCACGCGAGATGGGCATTAAGGTGGGCATGATCCGTCCCATCACGCTTTGGCCCTTCCCCAAAAAGGCATTCCGCAAGGCTGCCGACCAAGTAAAGGCATTTATTTCCGTCGAGCTGTCCATGGGGCAGATGATCGACGATATCAGACTTGCCGAGGAGTGCATTCGCCCCGTCTACCTGTGCAACAGAGCAGGCGGTATGATCCCCTCTCCCGAGCAGGTGCTGGAAAGCATTCAGAACATTGCAGGAGGTAACTGATCATGGTAGTATTCAAAAGACCGCACGCACTTGCGGACATGACCATGCACTATTGCCCCGGCTGCACGCACGGTATCGTACACAGATTGGTAGCCGAGGCTATGGACGAGCTGGGCATTGAAGGCAAAACGGTAGGCGTTGCCCCCGTTGGCTGCTCAGTCATGGCATATAATTATTTTAACTGCGACATGGTGGAGGCGGCACACGGACGCGCGCCCGCCGTTGCAACCGGACTCAAGAGAGCCAACCCCGATTCTATCGTATTCACCTATCAGGGCGACGGCGACCTTGCATCCATTGGCATGGCAGAAACCGTACACGCCGCTGCACGTAACGAAAACATTACCGTGATCTTTATCAATAACGCGATCTACGGCATGACCGGCGGTCAGATGGCTCCCACCTCCCTGCCCGGTCAGATCACCCAGACCTCTCCCTACGGCAGAGATACCGCGCATTGCGGCTTCCCCGTTAAAGTGTCCGAAATGCTTTCCCAGCTGGAGGGGCCGCAGTACATTGAGCGCGTTGCCGTGACCAGCGTTGCAGGCATCCGCAAGGCAAAGAAAGCCATTCTCAAGGCGTTCCGAAACCAGGTCGAGGGCAAGGGCTTTTCGCTGGTTGAGGTCATTTCCACCTGCCCGACCAACTGGGGCATGACGCCCGAAAAGGCAATGCAGTGGGCAAATGAGAATATGCTTCCCTACTATCCCCTGGGCGTTTATCGTGACCGCGACGCCGAGAGCAAGGAGGACGCGCAGGCATGAAGACCATACAGATGTTGATTGCAGGCTTTGGCGGCCAGGGCGTGCTGTTCCTTGGCAAGATCGTAGCGTATCAGGGACTGATTGCCGATAAGCAGGTCAGCTGGTTGCCCTCCTACGGCCCCGAAATGCGCGGCGGCACCGCAAATTGCTCTATCATTATCAGCGACACCCCCGTCGGCTCGCCTATCGTGGCAAAGCCCGATTGCCTGGTCGCTATGAATCTGCCCTCTCTTGACAAGTACGAGGATGCCGTTCTTCCCGGCGGCAAGATCTTTGTGGACAGCACACTGATCACCCGCAAGATCGAGAGAGAGGACGTGCAAGCCTTTTATATCCCCGCAACGCAGATCGCCAACGATATGGGCATTCCCACGCTGGCAAACATGATCATTCTCGGCAAGGTGCTCTCCGAGTACCCCGAGATCGGTATGGAGCACCTGGAAGCCGCTATGGGCAAGGTGGTCAGTGCCAAGAGAGCCAACCTGATTGAGCAGAACCTGAACGCCATCAAGCTGGGCTACGAATACAAAGGAGAATAACGCCATGTTGGATATTAAGATGATTGAAAATCCCGAGTCCACGCTCCTGCCCGAGGACAGC
>JAFNZX010000278.1 GCA_017382615.1 Clostridia bacterium
CCGCTGGCAGATCTGCAGCCCACAGGTGCACGCGTCGCTTACCCCGCCGACGCGCGCGGTGTGACCTGCACGCTTGACGCAAACACCCTGACCGTACACTTTACCGAGGACTACCAGGCAAGAATGCTTGAAATCACGCTCAGTTAAGGAGAACGTCATGATTATAGAAAAAGCTAAGGAAACCATGACCTCGCGCGAGCGCGTGCGCAGGACGTTTGAGTTTGAAAAGACCGACCGCGTGCCCATCGGGTACGACGCCAACGGCGGCATTCACGCGCGCCTTTGTGCAGCTCTCGGGATTGCCCCGACCGATGCAGAGGGACTTTACGAGGCACTGGGCGTGGACACGCGCTCCATTTCCGCACCCTATATCGGCCCGCAGCTGCATGCCGTGCCCGAAAACCGCATGGTCAATCAGCTGGAGGGCTGCATCATGCGCTGGGTGGAGCACGCCAGCGGCGGATATTGGGATTTTTGCGATTTTCCGCTCAAAGACGCAGAGGACGAGCTGTTTGACGCCTTTCCCATTCCCAACCCCGATCACTTTGACTACGACGCAGCACTTGCACACGCCAAAAGCTACGGCGGCAAGTACGCCTTGTACGTAGGTGACCCCGGCACGCCCGATATCATCAACTCCAACGGGCGCATCATGGGCATGGAGGACGTGCTCTGCCACTTAATCCTTGACGATGAGGCGGCTATGTCCTTTATGCGCCGCCGCGCCGCTTTCCAGCTGGCGGTCATGGAGCGACTCTTGGATAAATGCCGCGGCTACATTGACTTCGTGTGGCTGGGTGAGGACCTTGGCACGCAGATCGCGCCCATGATCAGCCTGGATCTCTACCGCGAGCAGATCAAGCCCATTCATAAGCAGTTTATCGACCTTGCCGCCACGCACGCTCTGCCGAGCATGATGCACTCCTGCGGCAGCAGCTCCTGGGTGTACGAGGATCTTATCGAGCTGGGGCTTCGCGGTGTGGACACCCTGCAGCCCGAGGCTGTCAATATGTCTCCCGCATACCTTGCCGCGCACTTTGGCGGCAGGCTCAACTTCCGCGGCTGCATCTCTACGGCAGGTCCGCTTGCTTACGGCACGGCAGAGGAAACCGACCGCGTCTGCCGCGAAACCTTGGAAACCATGATGGCGGTGCGCGGCTACCACTTCGCGCCCACGCACGCCATTCAGGATAACTCTCCCACCGAAAACGTGCTTGCCATGTATGCGGCAGCACACAAGTACGGACAATATTAAAAGAAAGGCGGTACAATTATGACAACTCCCTCTCTCCCCCAATACATGCTGACCTACCCCACGGTATTTGCCGTGGGTGACCAATACCAGATCTTTATGCCCTTTTCGGACGAGGTGATCGTGTGGGTCAAGGTGGGTGAGCACACCTATTATGACCACTGCAACGGCGTTTTGCGCTCGCGCACCAACATGCACCGCGTCACACTGCCCATGTCCGTGCTGGACGAGGCAAAGGAATACACCGTGGTGTATCGCAAGATGATCGACCGCTCTCCCTACTTCCCCAAAAGTGAGGACGAGCGCACCCTGACCCTGCCCTTTAAGCCGGTCAAGGCAGAGGGAAAGATCAATCTCTACCACGTCTCGGACGCGCACAATCTGGTTGCCGAGCCGATTGCCTGCGGGCAATATTTTGGGGACGAGCTCGACCTCTTGGTGCTCAACGGTGACATCCCCAACCACAGCGGTGACGTGCGCAACTTCAACGCCATCTGCGAGATCGCGTCGGGAATCACCTTTGGTCAGATTCCCTGCGTCTTTGCGCGCGGCAATCATGACACGCGCGGCATTCACGCCGAGGATATGCCCGATTACATTCCGATCAAGGACGGCAAGACCTACTACACCTTCCGTGCAGGCTGCGTGTGGGGGCTTTTGATGGATTGCGGCGAGGATAAGCCCGATTCCTGCGCGGAATACGGCTATACCATCTGCTTCCACGACTTCCGCCTGGAGGAAACCGAGTTTCTCAAATCGGTCATTGCCAACGCGGACAATGAATATAACGCCCCCGGTGTCAAGTATCGCTTAATCATCTCGCACATCGGCTTTACACACGTGCAACCGCACCCCTTTGACATTGAGCAGGAGCTTTACCGCGAGTGGACGCAGCTGACGCACCAGATGCACCCCGACCTGATGCTATACGGACACCACCACACGGTCAAGATCTGCCCGCCCGGCTGTGATTTTGACGACTGGGGACAGCCCTGCACCGCCATCATTGGCTCAAAGCCCATCTTCTCCCCCGAGGGCAACGGCTTTGTGGGCTGCGGCGTGACGTTGCGCGCGGACGGCACAAAGAGAGTTGTTTTCAACGACCACAAGGGCAACGTGCTGACGGACGAGGTTGTAAAATAAGCATCATATCAATAAAACAGGCAGAGCCGCAAAGCTCTGCCTGTTGTGTATAGCTTAACACCCGTAGGGGAGCATTCCATATGCTCCCGCGGGAAATCATACAGGCGGATATGGAATCCGCCCCTACAAAACCGCCTGCCCTGCAGGACGACCTTGGGTTTATCTTCCGTAGGGGCGACCATTGGTCGTCCCCAAGTCAGCCCGTTTGGAAAACCGCTCGGGTGAAAATATTCAAACCGTTTGGTGAGACGACCAATGGTCGCCCCTACGCGTATTGACCTATGACATCATGAAGACGTGCATTGCACATCCCGCCCAAACGATTCGGGCGGATATGGAATCCGCCCCTACAAAACCGCC
>JAFNZX010000279.1 GCA_017382615.1 Clostridia bacterium
ATAGCCGAAGAGAGCCGAACTCATACGCCCTGCGGCGAGAATTTTTCGCGTCTTTCGCCAAATCTCGCCTTGCAAGATGCGTATCTTGCTTCGACTCGCTTTGACAAAATCCATCAAAAAATTCAACGCCGGAGGGTGCTGCGCAGTTTTGCGCGAGCAAATATTTCGCAGATGCAAAGAGAAAATGCGAAGCAATATAAGATATTGCGAGCATTTTCTCTGCCGCAGATGCAGATATTTGCCGAGCAAAACCGTGTGAGTTCGGCTCTCTTCGGCTATAGGAATACCGGGGAGGGAAGAACACATGAATAATATACAAGCTTTTAAGCAAGCAAAATATGGACTGATGCTGCATTTTGGTCTGTATTCTCTCTTGGGAGGCTATTATCGGGGGAACAAAGGCCCCAATTATGCCGAATGGATCCAGTGCCATCAAAGGATCTCGGTGCATGAAATGCGTAGGCTGGCAAGTGTTTTCAATCCCATTTATTTTGATGCGGATGAGATCTGTACCTTTGCCAAGCGTTGCGGCATGCAGTATATCGTGATCACTGCCAAGCACCACGAGGGCTTTGCATTGTTTAAATCTGAGGCGGACGATTTTAACGTTTGTGATGCAACGCCCTTTGGGCGCGATATCATCGGGGAGCTTGCAAACAGCTGCCGGAAATACGGATTAAAGCTGGGTATCTATTATTCGCAGTGCATCGATTGGAACGAGCCGGACGGAGGCGGATATACGGTAGATCCCGCAGGTGCGGCAGGCGTTTCCTGGGAGAATTCCTGGGACTTTCCCGATAAGAGTAAAAAAGACTTCTCCCGCGTGTTTGAAAGGAAAATGTTGCCGCAGATAAAGGAGATTATGAGCAATTACGGCGAGATTTTTTTGGCTTGGTTTGATATGCCACTGGACTCTACGCCCGAGCAAAGCCAAAGGATCTATGATACCGTGAAGGCACTGCAGCCCAATTGTCTGATCAATTCCAGACTCGGCAACGGGGTATTTGATTACGTCTCCCTGGGGGATAATGAGATTCCTGACGAGATACCAACGGAATTCTCCACGGACTATAATTCCATTTGGGGGTTCAAAAAAAGCCCGTACGGGCTCTATGAATCCGCCTGCACCTTAAATTGCTCCTGGGGATATTCTGCCGTTGCCGAAAAATGGCGCACCCCCGAGGAGATTGCAGGAACACGCCTGAAACTGGAAAGACTGGGTGTCAATTATCTGATCAATATAGGACCGGATTCACTTGGAAGAATCCCGTACCGGGCAAAAGAAATCCTGGAAAAGGCAGCAGAGCAGTATGAAACGATGAAAGATCAAACCATGTAAGGCGGGGAAAATATCGAAAAGATGTATTCGGTGCGCCCAAGCGTAAAAAAATTTTGATAATCTGCTCAATACCGTTGCTTTTTTTGCAAATTGGTTGTATAATGGAAAAAATGAGTCCAGTTCCAAGTGCTTGCCCGAAAGTCTTTCGCTTTCAGTTGGCAATGATCAGGAGAATATATCCGGAGGTAAACAATGCCTGATGTCAAAAACAAATCCCAAACGCTTAAACAATATTTCCCGATTCTGGGGATTTTATTGTTGATTTTACTTGCAGTATTTTTGCTTTGGTTCAATAACAGAACCAGCATGCAGGCACAGCCGGCTTTGATAGCTCAGGTGTATTTTGACGGTGAGTACCGCATTGGACAGGGCGAATGGCACAAGATCGTAAAGGGAGAGCACATTCCTTCCACCCACGGCGACGTGACGCTTCGAGGCAATTTCCATATGCTTGATCCCGAAGGTGGCTACGTTGGCATATACAGAGGAGATCTTCCGATTGCTTTTTATACCGATCATATCAACGTGACGTTCTATGAGGTTGGATTTGACCCCTTTGTTGTGGATATGGAAAACGCCTTATACGAGGATTCCGTATGCGGTGAAGGCTGGTCTGCCTACTTTCTGCAAAGCGAGAGTGACCAGCAGGTTGAGATGCTGTTGCACAATCCTCACGGCTTTGGAAATGAAAACGCAGTGGATAAAATGCTTTCGTCCATGGCATTTTGGACGGGCATTGAATTTGAGAAAAGCGCGTTGAGTGAAGGCGAAACACAGAGAAATGCAGGCATGCTGCTGATGCTGGTTTCATTCGTTTTTCTTGGTATTGCGCTGTTTTCAAGTCTGATCCACATCAAAAGCAATAAGCTGATATGGCTGTTTGGGCTTGTGGTGCTATTTGCGGGAAGCTACTTCTCCTATAGTTCACGCGGTGTTTCCTTCTGGAGCGAATCCATCATTCTTAACACCACCATGCTTGGTTGCTCTATGATCTTTTATATGCTGTTTTTGTCGATGAGTATTCTGTATTTTCTCAAGGGCATGAAACGCCTTGGTCATATAACGGTGGTGCTTTTGTCGGTGCTTGATGCGATATTCCTTGCATTGCCGATTATCAGCGACGTGCATTTTTATGACACCTGGATCTGGTGGGTTGCGGTGCAGGGTATTGCCAACGTCTTGCTGCTGATCTGCCTTGTAAACGAGATTATCACAACCGAAAGCAAAAGAGACCGCTGGCTATGCGTCTGCGTCTGCGTTCCTTTGCTTGCCTTTTATATTGACGTTGTGTGCACTTGGCGGGGCACCTGGCAGGGCGGTGTAGCATCCGGGTACGTTTTCTCCGTGCTGTTCGCCGTAGCAATGATCATGGTGCTTAAGCTGATTCCCGAGAGCATCAATGCGGCAAATAAAGCAAAGGAATTGGAAATGGAGAGAATTGTTCTCAATGCAGAGCTTGCAGAAAGCAGGATCTCCACCATGATGAGCCAGATTCGCCCGCACTTTATTTATAATACGCTTGGCAGCATTGAGCAGCTGTGCAAGCTGGATCCCGCCAAGGCGGGCGAGCTGGTACACAGCTTTGCAAAATATCTCAGAGGTAATTTCGGAGAGCTGGATAATCCCAAGCCTATACTGATGTCGCAGGAAATGGAGCACGTACACCATTACATCAGTATAGAAAACGTGCGCTTCCCGGACATGACTTTCTCATTTGAGATGAAGTCAGAGGACTTCCATATTCCCGCGCTGACCGTTCAGCCTATCGTCGAAAACGCAATCAAGCACGGTTTAATGAAGCTTCCAAGGGGCGGTACGATTCACGTGGTCTCCTATGAGACCGATACGGACTATTGCATTTCTGTGGTGGATGACGGCGTGGGCTTTGACACCGAGATGCTCATAGATGAAAGAAAGCACGTGGGACTTCGCAACATCCGCGAAAGACTGAAGGTGATGGTCAACGGTAGGCTTGATATTGAAAGCACAGTAGGTGTGGGCACTAAGGTGTTAGTAACGATTCCAAAGGAGATGAGAAAATGATTGCTATAGCAGTAGATGATGAAATGCTGATGCTCGGCGCGTTGGTGTCGGCAATTGAAGCCTCGCCCGATATTACGGAGGTGGCAAAATTTTCCGATTGTGAGCAAGCACTTGCGTTTGTCACGGACAATGCAGCAGATGTTGCATTCTTGGATATCAATATGCGCGGTATGGGCGGGCTGGCTCTTGCAGAAAAGATTATTGCATGCCGTCCGAATTGCAAAATCGTATTCTGCACCGGCTATGAGGAATACGCCATTCCTGCGTTCAAGCTGCACGCCTCAGGGTATTTGATGAAGCCGATCTCAGCCGAGGACGTGCAGGGAGAGATTGACAACATAAAGGGCGTTCGCCAAAAGGAAAAGCTGCTCAGGGTGAATTGCTTTGGCAATTTTGAGGTATATGTCAGAGAGGAAAAGCTTGTATTCAAGCGACTGAAAACCAAGGAACTGTTTGCCTTTCTTGTAGACCGCAACGGGGCGGGGATGACCGCAAAGCAGATCTGTGCCGTGCTGTTTCCCGACGATACGGACGACACCAAAAACGCAGCGTATTTGCGCCAGCTCTTTATGGATCTCAAAAACACGTTGAAATCCGTGGGAGCGGAGGCGGTTTTATGCCATGAAACACCGTGTTACCGCATTGATACCGGTTTGATCAAGTGCGATTATATCAGCTATCTTGAAACGGGCAAGCCGGAATTTCACGGAGAATACATGACGCAGTACAGCTGGGCAGAGGACACCTGTGCAATGCTTCTGTTTAAATAATGCACAAAGAACGGCAGACGACCATCTGCCGTTCTTTATTTAGCTGAAAAATTACGCGCTGCAGTACGTTTTCGGATAAAGTACCGGAACAAAAGCACAATTTTTTATGAATTGGGAGGATTTGTAACACCTTTGTAACGCCCGTGTCGTTATAATAAACACAGCTTCAATGATCTGAGCTGTTTGCTTGCCTCTATTCCGGCGTAAGGCGATCAAAAGCTCAGAGCGACAAAATTTTTTCTAAAGGACTGATGAAAATGCAAAACAAAACAGCGATCTTGAGCAACCCGGTTACAAAAATTGTGATCTTTTGCCTTGTTGGTATCATATTGTTCTCAGCTGGTATCGGCATCGGGCTTGCACTGCAGCCTAAAGCAGGGGACGTACAGCCTGAGCAGCAAGAGCAAGAGCAACAGCAACAGCAGCCTAATGGCTATGCGGCAAACCCCTCTCATGAGTATCTGGCAGGAGCAGCGGCATGGCAAATGAGTGCAGAGGCGCACGCTTTGATGATGCAGGGCTTTAACCTTGCTGAAAGAAATATTGATGAAATTGTCGCCTATGCGGATAACGGGATCAACGGCTACCGTTGGGTTGAAAGTGACGGGGAAAAGAAGTTGTATCTCAACGATAAACGAGTGTGTGTGGTTTGCGATATTGACGACACTTTGGTGGACGGCGTGCATTACACGGCAAATATACTTGGCAAGGATGGTGAATGGACCAATAAAGCGTTTACCGACTTTGTACAAAGCAATGGTTGCACCGCACTTCCCGGCGCGGTAGCCTTTGCAAACTATTGCAAGCAAAACGGCATTGCTATTTTCTACGTGACCAATCGCTACGAT
>JAFNZX010000280.1 GCA_017382615.1 Clostridia bacterium
CCTCGGTATATGCAACGGTGGGAAGTGCACCGTGCTTGTGCTCGATATTGCAGGAGTAAACGCCCTCGAGCTTGTTTTCATAGGTTTGGAGCAAAGCGTTCAGGCAAACGGCATTGTCACCGTAGGCAATCTTTGCCTCGGCAGTGGTGTAACCCAGCAGCATGCCGTCGATCTCTGCGCCCTCTGCAAGCTCCAGCACGAACGCACCGTAATTGTAGCCAAAGATGGTTTCAAGGCTGACGGACTGATCAAATGCAAAGCCGATGCCGTTACCCATGCTCATCTTGAGCACGCCCTCGGCAACGCCGCCCAAGGTAGGCGTCCATGCTGCGAGCACCTTGCCCGCTTGCATGCCGTTGTGCACGATCTCAAACAAAGCCTTGACGCTCTGTGCCGTGGGCAGACCGTTCTCGCCCTTCTCGGGAGTCAGCAGCACGACCTTATGGCCTGCGCCCTTGAACTCACCGCTGACAACCTCGGAAACGTCACCCGTGGTGACCGCAAAGGAAACCAGCGTGGGAGGCACGTCCAGCTGATCGAACGAGCCGGACATGGGGTCCTTACCGCCGATGGATGCAATCTCGAAATCCTTCTGTGCCATCAGCGCGCCAAGCAGAGCCGCCATGGGCTTGCCCCAACGTGCGGGATTCTGACCGGGCTTTTCAAAATATTCCTGGAAGGTCAGGTAAACGTCCTCAAACTTTGCGCCCTGCGCCACCATCTTGGAAACGGATTCCACAACGGCAAGGTACGCGCTGTGGTAGGGCGACTTTTCGGCGATGAAGGGGTTATAGCCCCACGCCATATAAGAGCAGGTGTTGGTGTGCTTTTTCTCAACCGAGATCTTGTGCACCATTGCCTGGATGGGAGTCAGCTGATGCACGCCGCCAAAGGGCATGAGCACCGTGCCCGCACCGATGGTGGAGTCAAAACGCTCGGAAAGGCCGCGGCGGGAGCAAATATTCAGATCCCCTGCCAGCGCGTTCATACCGTCGGCAAAATCAGCGGGAATTTCCTTTGCATAATCAGCAGTCTTGGAAAGCTTGATTGTCGTGCGCTTGCTTGCGCCGTTGGAATTCAGGAATTCACGGGACAGGTCTACGATCACCTTGCCGTTCCAGGTCATGGTCAATCTCTTCTCTGCCTTGACGCGTGCAACGCGCGTCGCCTCCAGGTTTTCCTCCAGTGCCAGCTCGCAGAAGCGGTCAACGTCCGCGGGGGCGACCACAACAGCCATTCTCTCCTGGCTTTCGCTGATGGCAAGCTCAGTACCGTCCAAGCCCTCGTACTTCTTGGGAACTGCATTCAGATCGATATCCAAGCCGTCTGCCAGCTCACCGATTGCAACCGATACACCGCCTGCACCAAAGTCGTTGCAGCGCTTGATGAGTCTGGATGCCTCGGGATTGCGGAACAATCTCTGCAGCTTTCTTTCCTCGGGTGCGTTACCCTTCTGTACCTCCGCACCGCAGCTCTCCAGCGAGGTCAGCGTGTGGGACTTGGAGGAGCCGGTTGCACCGCCGCAGCCGTCGCGTCCGGTTCTGCCGCCCAGGAGGATGACGATATCCTCGGGATCGGGCACTTCGCGGCGTACGTTCTCTGCGGGAGCGGCTGCAATGACCGCACCGATCTCCATGCGCTTTGCCGCATAACCGTCGTGATACAGCTCGTCTACCTGACCCGTTGCAAGACCGATCTGGTTGCCGTAAGAGGAATAGCCCGCAGCAGCCGTGGTGACCAGCTTTTTCTGGGGCAGCTTGCCGGGAAGCGTTTCGGACAAGGCTCTCGTAGGATCAGCACCGCCCGTGACGCGCATTGCCGCATACACGTAGGAACGACCGGACAGGGGGTCACGGATCGCACCGCCAATGCAGGTAGCTGCGCCGCCAAAGGGCTCAATTTCGGTGGGGTGATTGTGCGTTTCGTTCTTAAAGAGCAGCAGCCAGGGCTCGTCCCCCTCCTCGGTCTTGACCGTGATCTTGACCGTGCAGGCGTTGATTTCCTCGGATTCGTCAATCTTGGGCAGCTTGCCGTTTGCCTTTAAGTAGCGCGTGCCGATGGTGGCAATATCCATGAGCGTCATGGGCTTGTGCTCTCTGCCAAGCTCCGCTCTCATATTCTTGTAAATGCTGCAAGCGCGTGCCAGCTCCTTATCCTCGATCTCCACCTCGCCGATCTCGGTTAAGAAGGTGGTGTGGCGGCAGTGGTCGGACCAATAAGTATCGATCATGCGGATCTCGGTGATGGTGGGATCGCGCTTTTCGCTGACGAAATAGTCGCGGCAGAACGCAAGGTCGTCCATATCCATAGCCAAGCCGTAGGACTTGACGAACGCCTTGAGCGCGTCTGCATCCATATCGCAAAAGCCGTGCAGGGTTTCCACCTCGGTGGGAATATCATACTGCGCGACAAGCGTTTCGGGCTTGTCCAGCGTTGCCTCGCGGCTTTCCACGGGGTTGATGACGTGCTTTTTGATCGCGGCAACGTTTGCCTCGGTCAGCGCACCGTACAAAAGGTACACCTTGGCGGTGCGTACTGCGGGTCTGTCACCCATGGAAATGATCTGCATGCACTGTGCTGCGCTGTCCGCTCTCTGATCGTACTGACCGGGCAGGAACTCCACGGCGAAAACGGTTGCGCCGTCTGCATCGATCTCTTCGGATACGTTATCCAGCTGCGGCTCGGAAAGCACGGTCTGCACGGCGTACGCAAACAGCTGCTCGGTTGCATTCTCCACGTCGTATCTGTTGATGACGCGCACGCGCTCCAGGGCTTCAATGCCCAAAAAGGTATTGATCTCTTTGCAAAGGGACGATGCCTCGTGGTCAAGTCCCTGCTTTTTTTCTACGTAAACTCTAAAAACCATGTTGCCCTCCTTAGTTTTGCTTAGCTGCTAACGCACGCTGACCGATGTCACGGCGCTTGTAAGCATTTTCAAACTCCACCTTGTCCGCAATGCGGTATGCGTGTGCAACCGCATCCGCAAGGCTGTCCTCGACAGCAACCGCGCCAAGCACTCTGCCGCCCGCGGTGACGAGCACGCCGTCCTGCACCTTAGCACCCGCTACGAAGATATATTCATCCTTGCCGGTTTCGGGCAAGGTCATGGGATAGCCCGAGCCGTACTTCTGCGGATAACCGCCCGAAGCCACAACCACGCAGCATGCGTGGCGATCTGCGAACTTGACCTCGGTTTCTGCCAGCGTGCCGTTGGCAGTTGCCATCATGATAGTCAACAAATCGCTTTCCAAAAGGGGCAGCACCACCTGCGTCTCGGGGTCACCAAAGCGGCAGTTGTACTCGATAACCTTGGGACCCTTGGGGGTCAGCATCAAGCCGAAATACAAGCAGCCCTTGAAGGTGCGGCCTTCCGCGTTCATGGCGCCCACGGTGGGCAGGAAGATGGTTTCCATGCACTCGCGTGCAATCTCCTCGGTATAGTAGGGGTTGGGAGCTACCGTACCCATACCGCCCGTGTTCAGGCCTTGGTCACCGTCCAGTGCGCGCTTGTGGTCCATACTGGATACCATGGGCTTGACGCACTTACCGTCGGTAAACGCCAGCACGGAAACCTCGGGGCCGGTCAAAAATTCCTCAATGACCACGCGGCTGCCGCTCTCGCCAAATGCCTTATCCTGCATCATGGAAACGATGGCATCCTCTGCCTCCTTGCGCGTCATGGCGATGATAACGCCCTTGCCGAGCGCCAAGCCGTCCGCCTTGATGACGGTGGGAATGGGGGCATCCTGCACGTATGCAAGTGCAGCATCCATATCCTCGAACACCTCGTAGGTAGCGGTAGGAATACCGTACTTCTTCATGAGATTCTTGGAGAACACCTTGCTGCCCTCAATGATCGCCGCATTGGCTCTGGGGCCAAAGCAAGGAATGCCGATCTCGTTCAGTCTGTCCACGCAGCCCAGCACCAACGGATCGTCGGGGGCAACGACTGCGAAATCGATGGCATTTTCCTTGGCAAACGCCACGATGCCGTCCAGATCCTTCGCGCCCACGGGCACGCATACGGCGTCATCCTTCATGCCGCCGTTACCGGGCAGCGCATAAATGACCTCAACCTCGGGGTTCTCTTTTAACTTTTTAATAATCGTATGCTCGCGGCCACCGCCGCCAACAACCAAAATTTTCATATATAAGAAAGCATCCTTTCTTGCAAAAATATGCCAAAATCAATCTTTTTTCTTTGTTACTTCTCACACCTCGTCTGTAGGCGAGGCATTTCACATTCCCGAAGGGAATATTTCACTTTTCCGCACGGAAAAATTTCACTTTCCCGAAGGGAAAATTTCACGCGCCAAAGGCGCATCTTAGTGGTGGAAAAGTCTCATGCCGGTGAACGCCATTGCCATGCCGTACTTGTTGCAGCACTCGATGACAAGGTCATCACGGATCGAGCCGCCGGGCTCTGCGATGTACTTGACGCCGCTCTTCTTTGCTCTCTCAATGTTATCGCTGAACGGGAAGAAGGCATCCGATCCGAGAGCAACCCCCGACAGGGTTGCAAGATATGCGTTCTGCTCCTCTTTGGTGAAGGGCGCAGGCTGCTCGGTGAAATACTTCTGCCAGTTGCCGTCAGCACATACGTCCTCTTCATTCTGATTGATATAGCCGTCGATGACGTTATCTCTGTCGGGTCTGCCAAGGGTGGGCAGGAAGGGCAGGTTCAGTACCTTATCGTGCTGACGCAAGAACCAGG
>JAFNZX010000033.1 GCA_017382615.1 Clostridia bacterium
CGCACCTCGCTGCGATGGTAAGGAAGGCTCTCCCTTCAAGACCGCTTATGAGGTCATGATGAACTGGGGCGCAAACCATGGTGCCATCTCCTATGGCCACATCGGCGCCGACCTGATCACCATGTGCTCCATGCTGCGCATCCCCGTGTGCATGCACAACGTTCCCGAGGACGATATTTACCGTCCCGCCGCATGGAACGCATTCGGCATGGACAAGGAAGGCCAGGACTACCGCGCTTGCGCAACCTACGGCCCTCTTTACAAGAAGGTCTAACATAATGTTGGGTTTAGGCCGCCTGCACTTTTGCAGGCGGCCTCCTGCGTGTCTTTGATTTAACTTATTGTTTAAAACGAAACAAATTGTTTTAAACGCTCGGCTTGGCGTTTGGGCGAGGCGTGTCGATTGGTGTCGGCAAGGGATGGCCTGCCGTTCTGACTACCGCGCTGATGCCGCCCTTTGGAGACCGCCCGGCATGGCTTGATCGGCTCCTTTTAGGAACGAGCTTCGCGGCCTTAAACGAGGGCGTTTGATTAGCTTTCTTGCGCGCGAGAGCGTATTGCTCGCCCCTCCTTGCGCGGCCGTCGGCAAGGACGAGATGACTGCTTGCCGGGCTGTGAATGACGGATTCCATCATTTTATTGTATATGTCATGACAGTCACATGAAAATTTCTGGCCGTATTTTGCGCGAAAACATGGTTTTTGGGGAGAAAAAGCGGTTAATTTTCCTTAAAAATGTCCTTCGGCTGCCTTTTTGACCACGATTTTCAAAAAAAAACAAAAATTTTTTCATAAACACTTGACAAAATTTGAATTACGCAGTATAATAAGGTACGCGTATGATGTAGGCCCGAAGTGTGCCCTCATGTGCACCACGCGCTCACTGTGACCGAGAGGTATGCAGAGGCGTTCAATTGAATCACGGTTTTCCGGATATTCGTCCTGGCTGAATCGCACCCGCGGCACGCACCGCGGCTGCATCAGAGACGGCAAACGCATCTTTCGTAGCAAATTCGCTGCTTTGCTTGGAGGTGTGCATGAGCCCGCAAGGTCTCGCTCCGGCAAAGCGATCCAACCCGGTTGGTACCCCGACTGTCCTGGTTCTGTTGATCACTCCGCTCGTCCCGTTCACACTCGCGCACCCCGATGCGCAAAACGCATCAAAATGTTGTTATCGAAATTTCTATTTGAAAGGAAAGAAACAATCATGAAAAAGTTTGTAACGTGGCTGTTGGTCTGCCTGATGGTCGTCTCTGCCCTGCCTATGGCAGCGTTTGCAGAGTCCGCTGCGGCCGTCTGCCCCGGCGAAGGCCAGCCTCACAATGCCTCCAACTGTACCTCTGCTCTTCTGAAAGAGGTCAAGGCAACCTGCGAGAAGTCTGGCTACGTCCTTAATGCTTGCACCACCTGTGCAACTCCCTTTGTTGTAAGCACCTCCGATAAGCTCGAGTGTGACAAGGACACCATCGAGGCTGTGAACGGTACTTGCGGCACCAAGGAGATCGTTGGCAAGACCTACTGCACCACCTGTACTGTTGAAGGTTGCACCGATTGCGTCAACGTGACCGATGCTCCTGCAGTAACCCAGAAGGACGCGCGTGACGCTCACCGCGACAGCTGGGAGCTGATCTCCACCTACGACGACTGCACCAAGGGTCAGACCTACTACTGCCCCGTCTGCAAGGAGACCTTCTCCGTTCGCGGCGCAGATTATGCTGACCACAAGTGGGAGCTGGTTGCTGTAACCGTTGAGCCCACCTGTACTGATAAGGGTAGAGCTCTCCTGGCTTGCTCCGTCGAGTCCTGCAACGCTGAGAAGACCGTTGAGGTCGCTGCTCTTGGCCATGACATGGACTACACCACCCCTGCAATCGAGGGTACTCCTGCTACCTGCACCGAGACCGGTATCAAGGATATCTACGGCTGCAGCCGTTGCGACAGACAGCTTGTTATCGTTGGTAACAAGTATGTGGCAATGACCGACGAGAACAAGATCATCCCCATGGCTCACGGCTTCGGCGAGGGCGCTGTTAGCGCAACTAACCCCGAGGGTTGGAAGCTTGTCCGCAACTACGTTGCCGGCGACTGCACCACCGATGAGACCATCGAGGCATACTGCGAGTTCTGCAACAAGTACATCCATGAAGTTCTGACCGAGGCTCCCGGCCACACCAAGAACGCCGGCACTGACGGTTCTGAAGCTTGCTTTGGTACTTACAAGGAGTACACATGCACCGCTTCCGGTTGCGGCTACACTTGGAAGGAGTGGAACACGGCTGACAAGGCTATGCCCACCACCAACACTCACCAGTTCGGCACCTACGCCGCAGCTTCTGCCGCCGGCTCCGATGTTGATGACATTAGCTTTAACGAGTTCAACTGCGTCACTGAC
>JAFNZX010000281.1 GCA_017382615.1 Clostridia bacterium
CGACCGCAGGTCGTCCCTATGGACTGCCAAAATCCGCGACAAATTTATAAGATAAACGAAAGCTCTTCCGGGAATTTTTTATCTGTCAACCACGGCAGGTCAACACAAAAATCGAGCTGCATAACGGGCGCATCAAACTCTCTTTCAACTCTGTTGCATTCATCGCTAAACCATACGATCACGCCATCTGCCACCTCGTACGCATCTTCCGAGCGCATAGTCACAAGCTGCCCGTCCTGCATGACCGTCATATTCTTTCCCTTGACCACCTTGCCGCAAACGTGGCACACTCCGCCGTAGTGCACAGTACCGTCACGATTGCGGTGGCATGCCACACTTTCCGTGATCATGGAAAGGTTGACACCGAGATTCCAAAAGAACATATGCACGTTGTTCGGCAAGGACGTTACGACCTTTTGATAATTCGCGCAACAGTCGCACTTGCACTTCTCGTTTACCGGTCTCAGCTTGGTATATACCTCGCGCGTCTTTTCCACGTCCACCTCAATGACGTAGTCGCCAAAGGTAAAGCGCGTTGCTCGCTCCGCAAATCCCATGTCACCGATCTGCTTTTGCAAAATATAGTTTCGTATGCAAAGTCCTCCGGTGATTTTGGAAAGATCGCGGATGACGAAAAATCCCGCCTGCTCGTACACGGACAAAAGCGCCTCGAAATCCGCCTTATCCGCAAACACGCCCTCGTAGAGATACGCCTCCGCGTGCGTATACCCCCGCCTTTGCGCACTGACCAGCGCATGGCGCAAGAGGTTTTCCCGCACGCCGCTGTTTTTGAACGCAGGAGCGACCAACAAATCGTTAATGGCTAAGATCTTACTGCCCTCGGGGGCGGTGGGCACGGCACGCTCCTCCTCCGAGATACCCAGCGCGAAATATCTGTCCTTGTCCTTACAATTGACGTATGCAAGAATATCGTTGCCCGCGTAAGCGCAATATCCCGTCATGATACCCTCGGTGATCAACCTTTCCACAAGCGCACGGTGGTATGCATTCATCTGTGCGTCGAAATAACCGCGAAAACGGAAATTGCTCATCACGTTTTGATAATCGATCTCATAATCATACTGCGTACTGTAATTGGACCACGTTGGACCGCAGGCATACGTTTTGCAAAACTCATAGTACTCGATCCATTCGTGCCGAAGCAGCGGACGGTAAGTGATCTGCTCGCTTACAATGCGCGCTTTGAGCGCATCTGTCGCGCTGTCCTCCAAAAGCTGCATCTGACTTCGCAAAAATGCGCACACTGAGCCGTGCACGCTGACCTCGTTATGCAAAAGATCAAACAGCGGGGCGCGGCAGGGCTTGATACCGCGCTTGATGCCGTCGTACTGCTTTGCAAACTCGTACGCCTTGGTCAGCGCATCCGCAAAGCCCTCGGTATCTCCCTTCTCGCGGCACTGCGCGGCAACCTTGGCGTAGTACAACCAATACTCGCTTTGATATATCACGTCCTCACCAAGCATAGCTTCGGTAATGATGCGGTACGCCTCCAAGGATTCGGGTGTATTGTACTCCGACAAATGTGCACACAGCGTGCGCATATCCCCACGTATCTGCTCCTGCTTGTAGCGGCGTTTTTCCTCACCGATCAGCATCGCCGTTCTGTTCCCCGGATCTTTGAGCGTCTTGACCAGCTTTTCCGCCTCTTCCATCTGTCCGCGAGCACGGTATGCGCGCACGAGCATGGTGGTATAGGTCTCGTTCTCGGGATACTTATAGTGCAGCTGTTCAAAGTGCGGTATTGCACAGCTAAGATAATAAATGGAGTGGGGGCGTTCCTTGAGATCGCGCTCTCCAAGGAACAGCTCGTCGCAGGCACGGCGGTAGAGGAAGGTTTCGTCATCGGGATACTGCTCCAATGCCTCCAATGCCACAAGCAAGGTCAGCTCCTCGCCAAACGGCAGGGTTGCTTGAAATTTTTTCTCCAGCTCCTGCCTACGGTCACCGCCCAGCAGCTCGTTGACGCCGACGCCCAACGCCTTGGACAGCGGCAGCAATAGCCCGATATCCGGCATACTTTGCCCCGTTTCCCACTTGGATACCGACTGCGCCGTCACGTTCAGCTCCTGTGCCAAGGCATCCTGCGTCATTCCCTTTTGCTTGCGGTAGCGACGGATCACCTCTCCCAGCGCATTTTGATTCAACTGATTTGCGGACATAAGCACCTCCCGTATGTGTTTCTGTTTTCATTATAGCATAAAGGAATTGCAAATGCAATAGAAAATACGGGAAGCCAAATACAACCGTTAGTTGATTTTGGAGGAAGTAAAGGAGCAGCCACATGGGGCTGACAAATTAGCGGTAAAATCAAAAGAACTGTATCATTTCGATGCAGTTCTTTGTTTTTGTTTATAAAAAAGCACCCGCAAGGAGGAGCAAGCCCCTCCCCTACCGA
>JAFNZX010000282.1 GCA_017382615.1 Clostridia bacterium
ATGACGGAAAACGGTCTCAGACGCATGAACACCGACTTCTGGGGCGGCACCCCCTTCGAGAGCGTGGGCAAGACCCCCACCGCTCCCGACGCCCCCAAGGCCAGGGGAAAAAGCCTATCCCAATCACTTCCACTATCCAGCTTGACACAGAAAATTCCAGCTTTACTGCTGCCCATACGTTCAGGCATAAGGTGATCAGAATTGCAAACAGTGCAAGCATTCCCACGATCAGGCAAAAGGGAACGAGCATTGGATAATCATTCATAGCAAATAATATGGCAACAAGTTGAAATAAGCAGGTAATGCCAAGACTCATAAATGCAGAGAATGACAGGGAAAAAACTGCGCCAAGCAGAATATTCAAGGTTTTTTTGTAATGCATAATCTCATGCCCCCTCATTCACGGGAATCTTCTCTCTTTTGTTTTCCCCGGGCTTTACCAGCCGTTCGGACTCTTTTACCGTTTCTTCCTGCGTATCGGGCACATATTCCAAAATATCCGCGGGCTGGCAATCAAGTGCACGGCAGAGTGCGTCCAGCGTGCTGAGCCTGACCGCCTTTGCGTGGTTATTTTTGAGAATTGACAGGTTGGCAAGGGTAATGCCCACCTTGTCCGAAAGCTCGTTCAGCGACATTTTGCGCTTTGCCATCATGACGTCAAGGTTGATGATGATCATATCGGTATATCTCCTTAAATCGTAAATTCGTTTTCTTGCTTGATCTCGGCTGCCTGTGCAAGCAAATGCCGCACGATCAGCATGCAAAGCCCGAGGGCAAATGCAATGCACACCACAAACAGTGCCATTTGAAAATGTAATACCAGCAAAAGAGAGAGCAATCCCTCACCCAAGCAGCACAGCGCAATGGCAAAGATCAAGTAGCCAAAGCCCTTGGTGTGCTCACGTTTGCGGATCACTCCCACCAGCAGCCAAGCCACCAAAGCGTCGCAAACCATGGCAAGGATCAGCATGGCGTAGGAGTCAAGCAATATCATGTGCCTGCCGTCAGCGCCCAGTTGATTGCGGTCACCAAGCTGATCGGGGATGTCGATCAGGGCAGAAACCAGGGGCGGCAGATACAAGAGGATCAGTATCATTGCCGCAAGCATACCGATACACGCCACAATGCCCGCGATCGCAAACGCGTTTTTGATGTCCAATTTCATTCTATCGCCCCCTCGACGTAACTTCATGCTTTTATTTTAGCACAAGAAATACCGATTGTCAATATGTATTTATCGAAATTCAATAAATATTTGAAATGCTGATTGTGAGGAGGAATAAACGGTAGAGGATGGTTTGCGCATCACGTTTTTATTGCAAATTCTCTTGATTTCCATCCGATTTTCTGCTATAATGAAAAAAACGACAAAAAGGGGATTGGTATGCAAATTTACGACATTTCCCAAGAGGTATTTACCTGCGCGGTCTATCCGGGCGACCCCGCACCTGCGCGCGAGGTGCTTGCGTCCTTGGATGCGGGCGACGTGATCAATCTGACCGCCTTTTCCATGTGCGCCCACAACGGCACGCACGTGGACGCACCTGCGCATTTTATTGCGGGCGGTGATACGGTGGACAAGCTGCCGCTTGACGCTACGGTTGGCATGGCGTGCGTGATCTCTCACCGGGGCAATATCTCGGCAGAGCACGCAAAAGAAATGCTTGCCGCGGCAGGGAACAGCAAAAAACTGCTGATCAAGGGTGATGCAACGCTGACGTTGGAAGCTGCACACGTGCTTGCAGATGCGGGCATCGACCTCTTTGGTAATGAATCGCAAACCGTAGGCCCCGAATCTGCGCCCATGGCGGTGCATCTGTGCTTGCTTGGCGCGGGTGTGGTGCTCTTGGAGGGCATCCGTCTTGCAGGCGTGCCCGACGGTAGGTATCTGCTTTGCGCAGCCCCCATCAACCTTGGCGGTGCGGAGGGTGCACCTTGCAGAGCCGTTTTGATTGATTTACCTAACTAAAGGAGATAGAAAATATGTCCGAATTTCTTGCAATGCTTGAATCCGTTTCACCGATCCTGGTCTGCTTTTTGATCTGCGGGGCTAAAATTTTGGAAATTACCATTCAATCGCTCAAAACCTGCATGATGGTCAAGGGGCAACGCCTCAAAGCCGCGGGTCTTGGTTTTGTTGAGTGCATCATTTGGGGTCTTGTGGTGTCGGGCGTCATCGGCACGCTTGGCGATAACCCGCTGCGTCTTTTGTTTTACTGCGCAGGATATGCGACAGGTCTTTTCCTTGGCTCTACCATTGAGGGCAAGATCGCGCTGGGCACTTCCAATCTTGAGCTGATCGCGAACGACGACAGCACCGAAAAGATTATCGATTACTTAAAGAAAAATGATCTCGGATACACCGTGCTGCCCGGTCATGGCGCGAACGAGCAAATGAATATGATATTTATCGTACTGCCCAGAAAACGTACCAAGCGCGTGCTTGCCGACATCCGCAAGTGCTGCGACAATAAGGTCTTTGTGGTTGCCAGCGAGGTCAGCAAATTCGCCGGAGGCTATGGATTGTTGAAATAATAAGCCAACCATTTTTACCATCGTAGGGGCGATCGGACGAATCGCCCGCCAATTCTATCCGTAGGGGCGATCAGTGATCGCCCGTCAACTGCGGCGGCAGCAAGCCACCGCCCTACGATGCGTCTGGATGCGTAGGGGCGCACTGTGTGCGCCCGCGGGCGTTCGCAGAACGCCCCTACGGATATAAAAATCCATCGAAAGGAGAACCACCATGGCTATCAAAACCAAAGCCAAAAGACCGCCGTTATCTGCGCTTGATAAGACGCTTTACGCGATCTTCGGTTTGTCGGGGCTTGTGCTTCCTTTTGTGATGATGCGTGTATTTGGCATTTGGTTACCGAGCTTGATCGCTTTTGCCTATCCGGACGTCATTGCAAGCAGATCCACTACCGCTTTTGCATTTTCGAGCGTGTTGATATTTGCTCCCGGGCTGCTGTTTTTTCTCGCTATCATATTCTGGGAGAAGAGATTGCCGTTGTTGGGGAACAAGAAATACAAGCCCAAATGGTCGGAGAAAATTCTTCATACGCCACCGCTGTTTTCAAAGCAATTCTTTGTGCAGATGAGTGATAAGCGCAAAAAGTGGCTCAAAATCGGGCTGATTATCGTGGCTGCATTATTGCTGGTGCACGCTATCGTCCTGCCGTTTGCTTTTCTCAAAAGAACTACCGTTGACGTTCACGGCAACATCCGCCAATACGATATGTTGGGCAGAACCACCAATGCATTGCATATCGAGGATGCAGATCTGATTGTTGTGATCATCGATCAAGAATATATCAGGGGAAGACACTCGGGAAGGACTGAGTACCAATTGCGCGTAGATTATTATTTCGGTGATGAACAATACCGATTTGACGACGAAGACTTTTCGCATATGAATGCCGAGGAGTTGTTTACCTATTTGTTAGATCTCAAAGCCACCTATGGCGATACGTTTACGACCAAGAACGCACAGTATGTGGATGACCTGATAAGCCATAAACCGTTCTACAGTCAAAGAGCAAAGCAACTGCTTTATCAGATTTTCGATTTAACCCGGTGAGGTCTGCATACGGAGCAGGCCATAATATCCACGTAGGGGCGAGAATTTCGGCATAGCCGAAATCTGTGATCGCCCACCAATCTCGGCGGCAGCAAGCCACCACCCCACGATGCGTCTGGATGCGTGGGGCGACCGGACGAATCGCCCGCTAATTCTATCCGTAGGGGCGATTCAGGAATCGCCCGCGCCTGTCATAAGAGCAATTTATCACATAAAAGGAGAACGTTATGATTCGTTTCGGAATATCCATCTACGGTGTGTCCCGTAAGATTTGTTCGGGGGAGATGACCCCTATTCGCGCCTTTGAGCGTATTTGTGAAATGGGTGCCGAGGTCGTGGAGCTGGTGCCGTTCGGCTTTAACTTGGTTGAGCAGCCCGCGCTGCGCCCCGAGTTCAAGGCAGCAAGCAAAAGCCTTGGCGTGCCGATCGGCAACTATTCGCTCAACGCCAACTTTTTAATGCTCACGCCCGAGCAGTACGCTGCCGAGCTGGCGCGCGTCAAGCAGCATATCGACATGGTGTCGGATATGGAGATCCCCACCATCCGCGTGGATTCTGCCGCATTCCGCCGCCCCATGTGCGAAAATACCATGGAGAAGTTTCAAGAGGAAATGCCGCTGATCGTCTCTACCTACGAGCAGCTCTGCGACTACGCAAAGCCCTTGGGCATTACCGTGCTGCTTGAAAACCA
>JAFNZX010000283.1 GCA_017382615.1 Clostridia bacterium
GAAAATATTCAAAACCGTTTGGTGGGACGACCAATGGTCGCCCCTACAGTATCCGAATTTGCCAAAAAGAACGGAGGGGATTTGCTCACATAAAATCCCGAGATGCGCGGGCGGATATGGACGCCTGTCCCTACAAACTCTCTTTTTTCCTCGGACAGTCGAGGACGCCTGTCCCTACAAACGCTCTTTTTTTATTTTCTTCTTAATTCTTTATTCTTTATTCTCATCGGTTAACCTCTTTTGAACCCCGCCACTATGGCGGGTTTTTCGTCTTACAAAAAACCCGTGCATCCGAGGATGCACGGGTTTCACTATTCAATTATGCTTTATACAGAACCGATTACTCAGTCCTTCTTCTTAGCTACAACGCATGCGCCCAGTGCCAGAACAGCAACGATTGCGCCTGCACCGATTACGCCGCCACAGCTCTTGTTCTTTTCTGCTGCGGGCTCGGTCTCGGTCTCGGGAGCGTTGGTAGCAGGAGCCTCAGTCTTGGTTTCGGTCTGAGTGGGAGCCTCGGTCTTAGCCTCGGTGGACTCGGGAGCCTCGGTGGGTTCCTCAGTGGGAGCCTCGGTGGACTCGATGGAAACTTCAGTCATACCGCTGAGCTTCAGGGTCATACCTGCGGACTCAGGATACCAACCGTCGCCTGCCTTCAGAGAGCCCAGAGCATGAGAAGTACCCCATGCGCCAACGATACCTGCATCAGAGCCATCCTCGGTAACGTTGTGGTCCAGATAGCAGATCAGCATGTTCAGGCTAACCTCATCCTCGCCACCGGTCCATTCCGGAACGGGCAGCTCATCATTGAGCAGCTTGTTGGAGATGTCGTTGTACAGAGTCTGCCAGGAAATTGCGAACTCAGCAAACCAGCCGGAGCCGTCCTCAGCAGCCTTGGTTACGCCCTTAACTTCGCCTTCTCTCCACTCTTCCTCATCGTCGGAAGCCATGGTATAGTCGATCTGAGAAGCACCGTCGGTGTAGATGCACTGTACGGTCATGTCTACAGTGTTGTCTTCCTGCAGACCGAAGGAGTAGAATACTGCTCTTTCAAAGTTCTCGGTTGCAGCTGCCCAGCCGTTGAAGTCAAGCTGGATCTGGAAAGCGTCACCGTTGTACAGACCGTCGTCAGAGTACAGAACGGTCTTGTCGTTGATCTTGAACGCGATGTACAGGTACTGTGCATCTGCGCTGAACCACAGGTTGATAGACCAGTCTTCGTCAACCTCGCCCTCCCAAGGGTCAAGGTTAAACTTGTCGATATCGTATCTCTGGAAACCGCCGTTCTGCCAGTCAGATACGTCGCCGTCGAGCTTAATCTTCGTAGAAAGATCAGCGTCATAGGTTGCAGTTACTTCGCCAAACGCGTTCCACTCAGACTCGTCAACTGCAGCATTAGCAGTCAGCGCGCACAGAGAAGCCAGCATAGCAGCAACTACGAGCATTGCAAAAAACTTCTTCATAATAAGTTTTCCTCCATATAAATTTTTTTGTCAAAACCGCACTCGATGCGGTAATTTACATTGTTATGATAGCGAAACATTGTGTCCGCAGTATGAACACTCGGTTAACTGTTTGTAACCTCAGAGCAATCTCTTAGAGACTACAGTGCAGTTGCCTAAACCCGCGGTTGTAAATTTGTACACTTTATCCAAATCGTTTCAAAACACGATCTGCAGCTTCTCTGTCATCACGTCCGCCCTTTCAAGCAGGTAGCAATCGCACAAGGGCACCAGATCGCGGTAGCCGTCGCGCATAACGCGATTTCGATAGATTGCAGGATCCTGCGGCTTACCCAACATCAGATCTCCCAGCATCAGCACCTCGCCCTTGCCCACGACAGCCTTTTCTTTTATGATATGCAGCTGCTCGTCGATCGTGACGCAGCCGTTCTTATCCGGCACGAAGCGGCAAAGCCCCTGCCCCGGAATATAGACGGCAAGGCTGACGCCGGAAATCTCGCCCGAGAGCGTATAGCTTGCGCGGCAGGCATACGGATACTCGGTCTTTGCAGACACGTGCACCTGCTTGCCGCCCACCGTCAGGTCCGCCTCGGACTCGGTCATATACGGCACGACGACAGTATTCCCTTCAATCATATACGCATAGTGCGCGCACGCGGAAAGCCCCTCGCCGCCGCGCATGGAGCAACACCAGAATGCCTCGTAGCAATGTGCCGCCAGCACGCCGTCAGTCGCGCAGGTATCGCAGCCAAAGCCACCGTTTTCTCTTTGCGTGCGCAGCATACCGTTATACAGAATGCGGTTGACCATGGGCAGATACTTCTCCTCCCCCGTGGCAGCAAACAGCTGTGCCGCCACCATAAAGGAATCCACCACTGCGCAGGGCTCTGTCCATTCGGGTCTTGCAAACCAATTCTGATTTTCATAATTGACCGTCATACCGTGCGCCACGTACAAATCAAAAATGCGCTTTGCGGCAGTCAGATACCTCTCGTTGCCCGTAACGGAATACATACGCAGAATGCCGCGCGTTGCCGTCAGCGTGGCGTGCGTTTGCAGCTGCATGCCCACGGGATCAAGGGCTAAGAATTGGTCGATCATTTCCGCGATCATCTCGCCAAGCGCCACCTTCATCGGGCAATCGGGATAAATGCTGTAGGCGTGGGTCAGTCCATCCAGCGGAATGTACGCACAGCCCGTGTCGGTAGACAAATGCCATTTCCCCGTTGCGGCAAACACGTGCCCCGACATATCTCCGCCGCCCAGTCGCAACGCGGGATCGGTGGGATACTCACGGTAGGTCTCGCGCAGGGGCAAAAACAGGTTCATGAGCACGCCCTCGATCAAAAACAGCGTTTCGTCCAGCCCTCTGTATGCATAATACGCACAAAGCGCACGCAAAAGCCAGCCGTGCCCCGACAATTGCTGCTCGTCCGCCTCGGGGTGGGGCAGAATTCTGCCAAGATACCCTCGCTCGTTCATTTTTTTGGCAAGCTGCGCCATAGACTCATCAAGGGAAGCGGATTCTCTGCCCGTTGCCATGGCAGTCATAGTCTGTGAGAGCATGGCTCTGCCCTCCCAGTCACCCGGCCAGGTATCAATAGATTGGCTTTCAAACAGCAAGGGAGGCAGGTACATGTCGCTTTCCAGGCGCGCGGTCTGTCTTGCCAGTCTGTCCGCAAGCACGCCGCCGTGGCGCACCTTTTGTGCATCCGCAAATTGCAATACCGAGTTTTTCATGGAAATTCTCCTTGTATTATATAATAATGGGGGTTGCGGGCGATTCTTATTTCGGCTTTGCCGAAATTCTCGCCCCTACGGGATATGCGGTAATGGTTGCGGGCGGATATGGAATCCGCCCCTACGATATGGGGGGCGGGCGATTCGTGAATCGCCCCTACGGGTTATACGGTAATGGCCGCGGGCGGATATGGAATCCGCCCCTACGGATTATTGAATGAATTGTACAATTTCGGCGGGAGTGTGTGCAACGTGCGTCGCGCCGGCACGTATCAGCTCGTCCTCGCTGCCGTAGCCAAAGGTTACGCCGATTGTATCCATACCGTGCGCCTTGCCGCCGAGGACATCGTGCTCACGGTCACCGATCATGACGCAATCACGCACGTCCGGATTGCCAAGCAGCGCCAGCGCACGCTCCACGACCTCGGATTTTTTGGTGCGCGAACCATCCATATTACTGCCCGCGACCGCGTCAAAGTACTCAATCAGACCAAAGTGCTCCAAGATCTGCTTGGCGTAGCCCTCGGGCTTGGAGGTGGCAAGGCTGATCCCCACGCCGCTTGCCTTGAGTGCAGCCAAGCAATCCGCAATTCCCTCGTACACCTTGTTTTCAAAAATGCCCTTGACCGCATAATACTCGCGGTAGGCGTCCACACAGCGAAAGGCATCCTTGCGCGAAAAGCCGTAATATACCTCAAAGGACTCGTGCAAGGGAGGCCCGATAAAGCAGAACAGCTCGCTGCGGTCCTCTACCGTGATGCCGAACTTGGCAAGCGCGTACTGCACCGAGCGCGTAATGCCCTCGCCGGGGTCGGTCAGCGTGCCGTCCAGGTCAAAAAGCGCATACTTGTAAGTGCTCATACGCCCATCTCCTGCGCTTTTTTCCATTCCAGGAATTCCTCGTACGTGCCCGGACGGTCACACCACGTGCCGTCCTCGCGAATCTCAATGATGCGATTTGCCACGGTATTGACCAGCTCATAGTCATGAGAACTAAACAATACGTTACATTTGAAATCAACAAGCCCATCGTTGACCGCGGAAATCGACTCCAGATCCAGATGGTCGGTAGGCTGATCAACCACAAGGCAGTTCGAGCCGAACATCATCATGCGCGAATACATGCACCTTGCCTTCTCACCGCCCGACAGCACCTCTACACTCTTGTACACGGCATCACCCGAGAACAGCATTCTGCCTAAAAATCCGCGCAGGTAGCTTTCGGTCTGATCCTTGGAGTACTGGCGCATCCAATCAATAATATTTTCCTTGTGCCCGTTGAAGTACGCACCGTTGTCGTGCGGATAGTACGAGGTGGTGATGCTCACGCCCCACTTGAAGGATCCGCTGTCCGCCGTCTCCTCCTCCATGAGCACGCGGAACAGCGCGGTGATCGCCATCTCGTTGCCCACGAACGCGATCTTATCGCCCTTGCCTACCATAAAGGAGAGATCCTTGAACAGCACCTGTCCGTTCTGACTCTTGGTCAGCTCCTTGACGCTCAGAATATCCTTACCGGGCTCGCGGTCGGGCGTAAAGCCGATGAAGGGATAGCGGCGCGAGGAAACGGGCAGCTCGTACACCGTCAGCTTATCCAAGAGCTTGCGACGCGAGGTTGCCTGGCGCGACTTGGACTTGTTTGCCGAGAAGCGCGAGATAAACGCCTGCAGCTCGGCAATCTTTTCCTCGGCACGCTTGTTCTGCGCCTTGATCATCTTTTGCATGAGCTGCGAGGACTCATACCAGAACTCGTAGTTACCCACGAACATACGGATGGCACCGTAGTCGATGTCCACGATGTTGGTACACACGTCGTTCAAGAAGTGACGGTCGTGCGAGACCACCAGCACCGTGCCAAAGTAGTCGGCAAGGAAATCCTCCAGCCACATCACGGCGTCCAGGTCAAGACCGTTGGTCGGCTCGTCCAAGAGAATAATATCGGGGTTGCCGAAGAGTGCCTGCGCCAAAAGGATCTTGATCTTGTCCTTCTCGTGCATATCCGCCATGCTCTCCCACAGGCAGGACTCGTCAAGTCCCAAGCCCTGCAGCAGCTTGGAGGCGTCGGACTCACTCTCCCAGCCGCCCAGCTCCGCGTATTCGGCTTCCAGCTCGGAGGCACGCACGCCGTCCTCGTCGGTAAAATCCTCTTTTTCGTAAATGGCGTCCTTCTCCTTCCACACGTCGTAAAGGCGGCGGTTGCCCATAATAACGGTATCCAGTACCGTATACGCATCATAGGCAAAGTGGTCCTGACCTAACACCGACATACGCGCGTCCTTGGCAATGGAAACCTCGCCGTGCGTGGGCTCAAGCGTGCCGCACAGCAGCTTCAAGAAAGTGGATTTGCCCGCACCGTTTGCACCGATGACGCCATAGCAGTTGCCGGGCGTGAATTGCAGATTGACGTCCTTGAACAGCACCTGTCCGCCAAACTGAAAGGATAGATTGTTAACTGTAATCATGTTATTTTAAATTCCTCGTTTTCTGTAGTCATATTCCATTTCATTATAACAGAAGCAAGCAAAAAGGTCAAGAGGAAAATGCCTCGAATCATCGAATACGGCAACGGTAACACGCAACACCGTAGGGCCGGCCATCGGTCGTCCCAAGGCAAGAGCGTTTTGAGCCCTTTTCGGGGGAAGCTTATTCCAAATCGTCTCGTGGGACGACCAATGGTCGCCCCTACGGATGATTGTCAGGCATTTGCAAAAGCCCCAACCGACATACCCCCCGTATCACACCGTGATACGGGGGGGTTCCACTTTTATTTTGTTTAAGTGCACTTGCTACTGCGCGCACGCATCAAGCGAATTGATCGCTTCTCGGAACGCCCTGTGTGCGCTCGGTACCGGATACTTGCTGCCAAGCTCGTCAAGCGTTGCGCAGGTCAGCCTGTCCGCAACGGGCGTGACGTCATCCACGCGCACGAAATACCCCGTCATATGCCACTCCAGATGCGTAAAAATATGCTTTGCCGCAATGGGCTGCCCGATCTTGGTGACCTCAAGTCCCATTGAACGCACGTGCTGCGCGACTTGATCGGCAGTTAAAGCTCCCCCGAGCTGATAAAATTCGTACATCCCCGCAAGCAGCCCTTTGTCGGGTCGCTTGTGTAACACCACGCGCTCACCGTCAAATATCATCAAGACGGTCATGGGCACGACCTTGCGCGGCTTTGCCTTAGCACGTACGGGCAAAATATCGGTCTTATTCTCTGTCAGCGCCGCGCAGAACGCCTGCAAGGGGCACTGCGCGCACCTTGCCTCACCCGCGGGCACGCAAACCACGGCGCCCAGCTCGATCAAGGCTTGGGTAAACTCGGCGGCACTATCCGCAGGGATCACGGTGGCAATGTCCTCTCGCGCACGCTTTTGCACGGCAGGCTGCAGAATATCCCGCTCGTCACCCGTCAGCCTTGCCCACACGCGCAGCACGTTGCCGTCCACGGCAGGCACGGGGATGCCGTACGCGATCGATGCGATCGCACCCGCTGTATACGCCCCGATACCGCAAAGCTTTTGTAATTCCTCATAATCCGCCGGCAGCTCTCCTGCATATTGCTCGCACACCTGCCTTGCCGCCTTTTGCAAATTACGCGCACGGCTGTAATAGCCCAAGCCCTCCCAGAGCTTGAGCAGCCGCTCCTCCTCCACCTCTGCCAAGGCGCGCACGTCGGGCAGCTCGCGCATAAAGCGCTCAAAATACGGCTTGACCGCCTCCACGCGGGTCTGCTGCAGCATAATCTCGGACACCCACACGCGATACGGCGTAATATCCCTGCGCCACGGCAGGTCACGCGCGTTTTCGCGATACCAGATCAACAGCGGCTCTGCAATTTCTTTTGGCAAACGCATCGGTCAAAGCCCCGCAAACTTCTCGCACGCCAGCTTGTACTGCGCACGGGAAATGGGCACGAGTGCCCCGTTTCGCATGGTGTATTCGCGATTATTGATACGCGTGGTGTGACGCAGATTGACCGAATACGAGCGATGGCAACGGAAAAACGCATCAGCGGGGAGCTTTTCACAAAACAGCTCAAAGCTGCCCATGAACACGTACTGCTGTCCGTCGCGCGTATAGATCACAATATCGTGCTTCTGGCTCTCCGAAAACAGAATATCGTCGTACTCTATCATGACCTGCCCCTTTTTGCGGTCGTTGATCACAATACCGGGCTGTTTTTCCATTTTTTCAAGACACAGCTGCACGGCGCGGCGCAGCTTGATGGGGTCAACGGGCTTTGTCAGATAGGTCAAGGGATATACCTCATACGCCTCTAGCGCATATTCTGCGCTGGAAGTCATAAACACGATATTGACACGGCTGCCCGCCTGTCGCAGCTCCTGCGCAAATTCAAGCCCCGTCTGCTTATCCATCACGATATCCAAAAGCAGCAAAGAATACTCACACTTGCGCATTGCCGCCTGCAGCTCCTCGGTCGAAGAAAAGCAATCGGTGCGGTGCGCGATGCCCTTTTCGTCCATCACCTTGTCCAGCATTGCCTTGGCTTTTTCACGGAAGAGCGCTTCATCATCGCAAATCGCAGTATAGAACATGAAAAATACCTCCTTTGTCGAAGCGTATCACGATCTTTTGCATCTATTATAACAGAAAAGTACGCGTTTGTCTACAAAAACGCAAGAAAAATTCTCAATTACCCTTGACAAAAATCACCCTGCGTGCTACACTTAACATAATAATTATAATTCATTATATCTGTATGCGCGCGACAAACGCAGACAGCACGCCGCAGGCTTCACTGCGGTATTTTTTGTTTTAGGGAGGGCATGGACATGACCAAAATCACGGTTCGGGCATCAAGAGCATACGACGTTTGCATCGGCAAGGGGCTTTTGTCGCGCGCAGGCGAGCTTGCAAAAGAGGTGCTCTCCCCCTGCCGCGCACTGATCCTGACCGACGACCACGTTGCCCCTTTGTATGCGGATGCGCTTGCCGCATCTCTTGCGGACGCAGGCTTTGTGCCCGAGATTTATACCGTGCCGCACGGGGAGGGATCAAAATCACTCTCCACACTTGGCGCGCTGCTGGAGCATATGGCAGAGCGCCGCTACACCCGCGCCGACGCGCTGTTCGCGTTGGGAGGCGGTGTTGTGGGCGACCTTGGCGGCTTTTGCGCCTCGGTCTATTTGCGCGGCATTCCCTTTGTGCAAATTCCCACCACACTGCTTGCCTGTGTGGACTCCTCCGTGGGCGGCAAGACCGCCATCAATCTGGACGCGGGCAAGAATTTAGCGGGGGCATTTTATCAGCCTTGCCTTGTTGTTTGCGACCTTGACACACTCTCCACTCTGCCGCCAAAGGTTTTTGCAGACGGCTGCGCAGAGGTTATCAAATACGGCGTGATCAACGACCGTACTCTTTTCTCCATGCTGCAGCAAGACACCTGCCCTGCAGACGAGCGCATCATCGCCCGCTGCGTGCAAGACAAGCGCGACATAGTAGAGCGCGACGAGCGTGACACGGGCGTGCGCATGCTACTCAACCTTGGGCACACGGTCGCGCACGCAACAGAAAAGCTTTCGGGCTTTGAAATTTCTCACGGCAGCGCGGTCGCCATGGGTATGGTCACGATCATGCGCGCTTCGGTCGCACACGGACTTTGCCCCGCCTCCGATCTCGACGCGCTGATCGCACTGATACAAAAGCTGGGGCTGCCTGCCGAATGCCCCTATAGCACGGCTGAAATTGCAGTGGCTGCCCTTTCGGACAAAAAGCGCAGCGCAGATACCTTGACGCTGGTGCTGCCTTACGGCATCGGTGCATGTCAGCTCTGCGTGCTGCCCGCAGACAAGCTGCAGGCGTTCCTTGAAGCGAGGTAACGGTATGCAAGTCACACTTCGCACCCCCGCGCCGCGCGGCTCTTTGTGCGCCCCTCCCTCCAAATCCGAGGCGCACCGCGCGCTCATCTGCGCTGCGCTTGCAGATGCTCCCACGCAGATCGTATGTAACGCCACCAATGACGATATAGACGCCACGATCGACTGCCTGCGCGCACTCGGCGCACGCATCGAGCGCACCGAAGGCAGCTTTTTGGTCACGCCCATTGCGCACGCACCGACGTTTGCAGAGCTTGACGCGCGCGAATCGGGCTCGACCCTACGCTTTTTGCTGCCTGTGATTGCTGCGCTTGGCACGACCGCACGCATTCAAAGACGCGGCAGATTGCCCCGACGTCCGCTCTCGCCTCTGCGCGAGCTGCTTGCGCAAAACGGTGCTCGGCTGATCGATCACGCAGACGGCAGTCTGGAAATCTCCGGACAGCTGAAAGGCAATGACTTTGCCATTGCAGCCGACGTTTCCTCGCAGTTTGTAAGCGGACTTTTGTTCGCGCTTCCCTTGCTCCAAGCCCCCACGGATTGCCATATCCGCCTGCTTGGGCAGGTCGAATCCCGTCCCTA